>NZ_JBARYM010000109.1:0-23546 GCF_049647865.1 Tunicatimonas sp.
ATTCAGAAGTATCCATGAGATGCTAAACCTTCCACTACGGGAATTTTTAGGAACTAACTGGTTGTACTACATTGCCTGGATTATTCCCGGAGCTTTAATAACGTTGGGGTTGGGAATTTACTTCCTAAAATTCTTAATAAAGCTTCCCCCGGAAACCAGAAAACAATTTATTATCGCGGGAAGTGTGTTTGTAGGAGGAGCGTTGGGAGTAGAACTACTAGGAGGTTCTTATGCTTTCTACTATACTCAAGACAGCTTTTCTTATACAATGATTGCTACTTTAGAAGAATTTATGGAAATGACGGGTATCATTTTATTTATAAGGGCGTTACTACTTTACTTATTGAATCATACTCCCAATTTATCAATACGTTTAGAATAAGTCACTCTCGTTCTAAAGTAGTAAAAGTTAGGTATGTAGAGTTTTGACGTACAATTCAAAAATCTGCTAGTATTTTCCAAATCAGTTCTGATTCATACCCTTTTCCTTGCACAAAGCGGGCTGTCTTGTGCTTACGAGTATAAGTGTCTTCGCTTTCCAGCGAATTCCACTTCTTCTGAATCAGTGATTTCAGGGTATCTATATAATCCGCGTCGCCAATTTCTTTTAAGCCACTACGGATACAGTAATCTGATATTCCCTTCTGGCGCAAGCCAATCTCTATTTTTATACGTCCCCACTTATTACTACGAAATTTTCCCCGCACATAGGCTTGAGCGAAACGCTCTTCGTTCACAAAGCCATCGCTAATCAGTTCGCTCAAGACCTCCTCCACCGCGTCAGAATACAGTCCGTAGCTGTACAGCTTATCACGCACTTCCTGCTGGGTACGCTCTTGGTAGGCGCAGTACTTAGCGGCTTTTACCTTTGCTTGCTGCTTCCAGGTTAGTATTTCTTTGCCTTTTGTCAATTGCTTATATGGTTGTAAATTAAAAGTTACAGATTTAAAGAACCTGAAACTTGAAACTTTCTAACATTTAAAACCCTAACCTTGTAGAGAACGTTTCCATCAGAATTACCTTCAAAATTTTTTATTCTTGCGATCTCATCGGCGCACACTTTTTCTGCTATTTACTGCCAACGGTATCTCCGGTTTTGCTCAAGGTATTACAATGCTGGCGGTGCCCTGGTATTTTGCTCAGCAGGGTATGTCTTCGCAGTTCAATTTGCTGTACGGCATTATTACTTTCATAACCCTGCTGTGGGGGCTAACCGCTGGGACTATTGTTGACCGCTTTAATCGCAAACATGTCTTTCTACTAACGAACTCTACCGAAGCGATTGTACTGCTGTCGGTAGCCAGTTATGGCTTTTTTATAGGCGGTTTGCCATCCTGGCTCATCGTTAGTGTGTTTGCAGCCACTATTTTTGGCTTCTATCTGCACTACCCAAATTTATACGCTTTTGCCCATGAGATTAGTTCAGAAGGGGAATACACAAAAGTAACCTCAGCCATTGAAATTGTGGGGCAGTCAACCAATGTACTGGCGGGTGCTTTCGCCGCCTTACTATTAGAAGGAATAGACTGGCATCCAGCGTTATCTCTACTGGGGCAAACCTACCAGTTTTCGTTCACCATTGAAGCTTGGAGTATGCACGAAATCTTTATGATGGATGGCATCACTTACCTGCTTTCAATTATACTTATCAGCTTAATTCGCTACGTTTCTCGTTTTGAAGATAAAATTGAGCGAGGATCATTTGTTAAGCGGTTGCGCTCCGGGTTCCGTTATCTGCGGCAGCATCCAGCTATTTTCCGGTTTGGCTTTTTTTCCCACAGTATTTTCGTAATTATGCTGGTACAGTTGCATGCGCTTATGCCTCTCTACGTTACTCAACATCTGGGTGCAGGTGGGCACGTATTTGGGGGAGTAGAAGTGCTCTACGGCTTAGGGGCTCTTTCCGCTGGTATTGGAGTGAGCCGTTTATTCCGAACCGTACATCCGGTATTAACAATTGCCGTTATGATGGCCATCACCACCGGAGCTTTACTGTTAAGTGCTACTACTCAATCGGTGGGTATATTTTTGGGTGTGGGTCTATTAATTGGGTTTACCAATGCCGGAACGCGCGTAATTCGACTAGCTTTTCTGTTTAAATATATTCCGAATGAAGTGATCGGGCGGGTTAATAGTATCTTTAGTATTTTAAATGTGCTAATGCGTGTCTGTTTCATTATGCTATTTTCAGCTCATTTCTTTAGTATTGATTCTAATGTGGTATTTGCTTACTTTATTCTTAGCTTATTCACTACCTTTTCGGCATTAATGTTGATGAGACAAAAAAGAAAACAGGCCTTAGCATAGCTAATATGTAACAAAGGGAAGACTTACTTTCAATTTTCCTTACTAGAGCAGTAATAACGCTAACAAATTTTTATTTTTAATAACTAATACGCTTTTTACCGGTTTTTTTTATAGATTTATAGAACGCACTTTAAATTTTTGTCGGAGGAATATCCTATGATTGATTTGCTACTTATGGGAGCAGCGTATGTGATAATGGTCTACTTTATGGTAGTCTTGATGAAGAAGCGGAATTTTCGCTTCCGTGACGATGACGATGATGATGATGATGGTGGCATTTCTTTGACCCCTACTCCCGATCTTGACTTACCCCCGGGTGTCACGTTGCCCGATGGTGACGATCGGCCGGTTCATCGCCGCCGCATCACCGAGCCGGAAGAAGTATTTGCCTAATTCATATCAGTAAGCTGTTATTTTACACTTTCTTTCCTACCTCAAAAGGTAGCACTTTACAGCTATGCGTTTTTCAAGCAACTTTTCGTAGCGTGTAAGCGTTTTTCTACCCTAGAACGCTACTATAGTGACCCATGCTCATCCGATCTACTACATACTTCTTTTTACTGCTTCTTCTGCTAATTAGCGGATTCTCGGCTTCATCTCAAATTCTACAACCAGCTACTTGGCAATTAGAATGGTCAAAAGAAGAAGTGAAGGTTGGGGAAGAGGTTGATTTAATCTTCCGTGTAACTATTGATAGAGATTGGTATCTCTATTCTACTGATTTCGATCCTGAGCTAGGGCCGATGGTAACAGAATTTACCTTTGCGCCTAGCGATAGTTACGAATTAGTCGGTGAGATGCAACCGATTGGTGCTAAAGAAAAGTACGACGAACTGTGGGAAGGAAACTATACCTACTTTACTGAAAAGGCCGAACTTCGGCAGACAATTACAGTATTAGATGATGATTTGAGCAAAATTAATGGTTCGTACAGTTATCAAGTATGTAATGACATAGATGGCCAATGCATTCCTTTTGACGATGAATTTTCCTTAGCAGTACCTTTAGCTGGAAAAGCGCAGTCCTCTGTAGAAGGGGAAGGAGCCGATACCGATATTGCCCAGCCTATCCCTAGTAGTAATTTAAATACCAATCCTCGCGAGTCTACTACTCCTTATACCTTAATTACGTTTTTCTTCATTGCTTTCTTAGCCGGATTAGCCGCTTTGCTCACGCCCTGCGTATTTCCGATGATTCCGATGACAGTGACTTTCTTTACGGGAGGAAGTAACAATAACGCTGCGGCTATTCGTAAAGCTATCATCTACGGATTGTCTATCGTTGTAATTTATACGGTAATAGGCACGCTAGTTTCAGTAATATTTGGGCCAACTTTCGCTAATTGGTTAAGTACTCACTGGTTGCCTAACTTATTCTTCTTCGCAGTATTTATCTTCTTTGCTTTATCTTTCTTAGGACTATTTGAAATTACGCTACCTAGTGCGTTAGTCAACAGAGTAGACCAGCAAGCCGACCAAGGTGGTTACTACGGAATTTTCTTCATGGCATTTACACTGGTATTGGTTTCATTCTCTTGCACCGGTCCTATTGTGGGCAGTGTGCTGGTTGAGTCAGCCGGAGGGCAGTTTGCTAAGCCGATTGTAGGCATGCTGGGTTTTTCTCTGGCGTTTGCTATTCCTTTTGCGCTATTCGCTGCCTTTCCGCAGTGGTTAAACAGTCTGCCTAAATCCGGTGGCTGGCTCAACTCGGTGAAGGTGGTACTGGGCTTCTTAGAGCTAGCGTTAGCCCTTAAGTTTTTGAGCGTGGCCGATCAGGTGTATCACTGGAACATACTGGATCGGGAGGTATATCTAACATTGTGGATTGTTATTTTTGCCTTACTGGGCTTTTACCTTTTGGGAAAACTACGGCTCCCGCACGATAGCAAATTGGAAACCATTCCGGTACCTCGGTTACTACTAGCGATCGCTACCTTTTCATTTGTCGTGTATCTGATTCCTGGCTTATTTGGCGCACCCCTAAAAGCGTTAGCGGGCTATCTTCCACCAATGCATACCCACGATTTTAATATGCCACTGCTTGCTGCCCAGCAACAATCAGCGAGTGGCAGTGCCACCTTAGTTAACCGTGAGGAAACACTTTGCGAAGAACCTAAGTACAGTGACATGTTACATTTCCCCCACGGTATTCAGGGTTATTTCGATTACGATCAGGCTTTGGCTTGTGCTCAGTCGCAAAATAAGCCCTTGTTTATTGACTTCACTGGGCACGGTTGCGTGAACTGCCGGGAGATGGAAGCTCGAGTTTGGTCTGATCCGGCAGTATTACAACGACTGAAAGAAGATTTTATAGTAGTGGCACTGTATGTAGATGAAAAAACAGAATTACCAGAGTCAGCCTGGTATACCTCGGAATACGACAGTAAGGTGAAGAAAACGATTGGTAAACAGAACGCCGATTTGCAAATTCGCCGATTTAATAACAACGCTCAGCCCTACTACGTGCTGCTTAATGATCAGGGAAAATTACTAGCAGAACCTAAAGCTTACGATTTAAGCGTAGCCAATTTTGTGAACTTTCTGGAATTGGGAAAGCAGCGTTTTGCTTCGGGAAAAACAATTGCCGATCCCGCTTTAGCAAATAAGTAGCGTTATGACGACTGTTGCACGGTGTTAAAGTTTACACAACAGCCAAGGATACTTGAATACTAAAACATTTCGTACTATAACACCATAATGCTTATGAAGTCTTAATTCAGATACGCCTTTGCTTCTTTCTTCACTATTTCGTACTGGGCCGAGGCTAACGCTTTTTCGTACAGTTGCCGGGCTTGGGTGTATTTTTGCCTTTGGTGAGCAACCCGAGCCAACCCGGTGTAGGCAATACTGCGATAATGTTCGGCTTCTTCACTCTTAAGACCAGTACCAACTTCCAAGCTTTTAATGTACTGATCTTCGGCCTTGACAAAATCTTTATCTCGTTTTTCTAACAGCATTCCCTGAAAAACACGTCCGCTCATTTGGTAATACGGACGGTTATGTACCAAGAGTTGATTGATAGAAGCTTCTAAATTTTGGTATACATCAGCCATAAAAGAGGCATCTATAAAACTAGCAGTAAAGTAAGGGTTGTCAGGATAGTTCTCATGAAGTATACGGGCGTAGTTAAGGGCCTGAGAAGGATCATTTTCGTAGTGCAGGTAAATATGCGTTAGATAATCAGCCGCCTCAGCTTTCATAAAAGTTGACTCCTGATATGATTTTTTTATCTGCTCCAAACCAAGTGTTTTATTTCCACTCTTGAAGAACCAGGTAAACGGTTTATAAATGGGATGAACCTCCGGATATTTCTCCCGATAGTAGTTATACAAACCCGTAGAGAAGTAAAATTCTACGAAATCATCTTTCATGTCCATTCCGGCTTTTAGCGAGCTATAGGCTTCTTTAGCTCGAGACACTGCCGTCATATAATTACCGGACTCATTTTCGTACAAAGCCAGTAAGCCGTAGCCAGCCATTGTAAAAAAGGTAGCTTCAGGACTATCGCTATCAACTTCTAGCATAGCCTCTGCCTTTTCTACCGTTTGATTGAGATGAGCTTTTAATTGCTCCATCGCTTCGCTTTCCGGTTCTACTGGATGATGAGCTGCCCGTACTGTAAGTGCCTCTAACATAGGGTTCACCGGGTGGTTAGGTAGCAACTCCCGAATACGACGGTTCAATTGCTTGCTCTCATCCACATCCGTATTGTACAGATGCTGAATATTTTCCTTGATTAAACGCTCGATCTCAGGGTCTTCAATAGAAAGCGAACGCTGAGCCCAACTCATATTAACCAATAGATTCAGCATAAGCAGTATTAAAATCGTTCTCATACCTTTCCTTCTTTGTTCAGACAGATAGATAACATCACTTAAAGCATTAAGTTTCGGCAGATACTATTGCATTCGTCTCTATGTATCAATGTTATGTCGAGGCGCAGAAATTTTTTAAAGGGCGGCAAACTGGGCTAGAAAGACATTTGGGCTAATACTTCATAAACTGCTCATCTTCGTAGCACCAAGCCCACATTTCGCCGGGTTCAGCAGAAATTACTACCGGGTGGTGAGTAGCATGAAAGTGTTTAGTGGCGTGTTTGTTAGGTGAGCTGTCGCAGCAGTGAGTGCCACCGCAAGTTTGACAGGTGCGAAGATGCACTCAAGTATCTCCGGTTTTGATGCATTCTTCACAAACCGTTTTGTTAGCAGTCTTTAAAGAGTTTAGATCAAAATGTTCGCAAGGTGGTTTAGCCATAGGAATATGGTGTTCAGGTGTTCAGGTGTTCAGGTGTTCAGGTGTTCAGGTGTTCAAAGTTACAAGAATACGTGAACACATTAGATTATGCTTGTGGTTGTGCATCGCGCGCTAGTTTTACTCGCAAGGAAGAACCCTCATCACTTACAACGATTACTCGTTCGCCTCGGTTAATATAATCGCCTCGAGTATAAGCATCCAATAACTCGTCACCGATCATAATTTTTCCGCTGGGGCGTAGTATGGTGTAGGCTTCGCCCTCTTGGCCTAAAAATGATCCTACTTTGAAATTAGAGGTATACCCTTCGGTACTAGACTGGGTTCCCTGAAGAGCCACTCGCCGGAAAAACTTGGTATCGGTAAGCCGGACCCCGCCAAAAAACATTAGTAAAATTCCGCCGAAAAAGCCTGCCAGAATCGTTGCCAACGCTCGGGTAATTTCGCTGAAATCAACGAAGAAAAAATCTAAATTATCATTGTTGAGCATCACTAGCATGAGCGAGCCTGCCACTAAAATGATACCACTGATGCCCGCTATCCCAAAGCCAGGAATTACAAAAACCTCGAGAGCAATTAGGGCTACTCCTAGAAACAGAGCAGCAATTTCCCAGTTAGCAGCCAGGCCATTTAGATAATATGGGGTGAGGTAAAGTACTAAGGCAACGAACGAAGCAAGAATGGGGAAGCCCACTCCAGGGGTTTGCAACTCAAAGTACAGCCCACCAATAATCACTAAAATAAGCAAACCGCTAATAACCGGATTTAGGAAAAATGAAATTATCTGATCTACAGTACTGGTTTCAAATGTAGTTAACTGATAGTTTTCTACCCCAGCCCGGGTAAGCAACTCTTCAATGCTGCTAACCTGCGCTTCGCAGTAGCCATACTTGATAGCTTCTGATGTAGAAAAGGTAATGACTTCACCTGCCTCAGAAATGCTATCTATTGCTATATTTTCATCCACCATAGCCTCCGCAATTTGTGGGTCGCGACCATTGGCCTCAGCGGTAGAACGCATAATGCCCCGCATATACGATTGATACTTATCGGGAGCAGCTTCGCCCGTACCGCCGTTCACTACGGTTGCTGCGCCAATGCTGGCACCCGGGGCCATATAAATACTATCGCAGGCAATGGAAATAAGCGCCCCGGCAGAAGCTGCATCTTTGTTAATAAATACGTAAACCGGCTTTTCGTATTCCAACATTCGGGTGCGGATGTCGTCGGCATTGTTGAGAGCACCACCGTAGGTATCCATATCAATGACAATATAATCGGCATCAAGCTCTTCAGCTTCCTCCAGAGCCAGGTCTACGTAATGACTGCTACGGGCATCAATTTCCGAACGGATTTCCATTACGAACACTTGAACCTCATCCGAAGACTGACTAAATGCGACTCGATTCGGTAATACAAAGGATATTCCGCTTAGTAAAATGAATAATAAATGATGTTTCATCGGTGCTACACTCCTTTCTGATTTAAGAATAGACTATTCGCTATTTTCGTTTTCTAACCCTGCTTATATTTACTTCTTCAAATAGCTACTTAGTATACGTAAAAAACCGCAGTCTTGCTAAAAAAGTTACCACCGGCCTTCTCCCTCACCTTTCAAGGCTCAATTTGGAAAACAATTGTAGATGATGAAGGAAAACGCCTTTTTCTAGAACTACGCTCAGCCGAACGTCAGTCAGTTTGTTTTGCGGCAGTAGATTTATTATCCGGTCAACTACTTTGGGAGAATTTTATGTTAGCGATCGCGGAGGGCTGGCCCACCTTACATAGTGCTAACAGTCAGCATTTAATTCTTCAGGTGTTTACGGATACCCACAATCCGGAAAAAAAATCGTACTACGCGGTAGAAATTAGTACCCAGCAAGTAGTGCAGTTTCCGGTTGAAAGTGTAGCTATTAATGAAGTTGATCAAAAAAATGTAAGTCAACAGAATAATGGCTTCCTCCAGCCGTTTTTTTATTCAGAAGATCAGGCTTATTTTGCCACGGTAGCTAGCTTCGTAGAGTCGCTCGGATTAGCCCGGCCAGTAGGTGGATGTGAGTACGCCGAGCACGGTAACTACATTTGTATTGATTACTACTTACCGGTGAAACCAAGCGGATTGGCGAACTATTTGCTTATACTTGATCAGCAAGGTACAATATTGCTACACCAATGCTTAGAAGCATCAGTACCTCAAGTAGGATTAGGAATATTTTTCGTTGTTCAAAATCAGCTTATTGTTGTTCAACATCAATGCCAGTTAGTGAGTTATGCGTTATCGTGATTGGATAGGAAGCGTACTAAAATCAGTTTTTCTTCCCCCTTTGCAAAAGGGGGTTAGGGGGATTTTCACCAGTACAGTTCTTTTATCATCATTAACTACTCAAGCCCATACGTTATCCCCCGACTCTGTGGGGCTTGAAAGGCGCAATGGTGAAGTGTATATACTCCATCAGGTTAACCAGGGTGAAACGCTTTTTTCTATTTCACGTCGCTACGGTTTATCTACGCAAGAAGTTAAGAAGTTAAATCCAGACGCCGACGTTGAAAATTTATCTATTGGCGACACACTGCGAGCTCCCCTATTTCCTGAATTGAGCCGAGATAAAAAGACGTTGCATACGGTGCAAGAGGGAGAAACACTGTACCGACTGGCTAAACAGTTTGAAATTACTACTGACCAGATTAAAACCTGGAATGCGTTAGGCTTAGAGCCGCTTAAAATCAATCAAGTAATCGCCATCTATCAATCCCAACCCCAGCCAAAGAAAGTTGATACCAGCCGTTACCTTACCCACCAAGTGCAGGAAGGCGAAACGCTGTACGCTATTGCTCGGGCCTACCAAATTCCGGTAGCCGAGCTAATGGAGCGTAATGATTTAGAAACCGAAAATATTAAATTTGGGCAGTTACTGACAATTCGAGAGAAGACTCCACCGCTAATACCGGAAATAAAAGTAGAACCTACGGTTAGCACTGTGCCTGTTCCTACCCGGCGTATTGGTCGCTCCGAAGCTCTACGAGAGGAACGAAAACGCTACGAGCGCATTCGTCAGGAAGAAGAAGAAACTATTGCTTCCTACACCAAAGTTTCTAATAATGGGTTTGCCTCCGTTATTGAAGGAAAGCTTAACACCAAAAAATACCTGGCTTTGCACCGCACTGCTCCGGTAGGCACTGTTCTGCGCGTTCGTAATGAGATGAATGATATGAGCATCTTTGTACGGGTAGTTGGTAAACTACCAGACACTGGGATGAACAACAAGTTAGCGATTCGCCTCACCCAATCTGCTTATGATAAACTCGGTGGCATCAACCAGCGTTTCCCCGTAGAAATTACGTATGTAAAGTAGCTAACTATAGAATGCTTTCTGCGCTGATATAATTTTACTGTTTTTATACGGCTACCGTGCGCCTTGAACCCGGCATCTACGCTCTGACTTGCTCGTCTCAAAATTTAAATGTATTTCAAAAGGCAGTACGCAGGTTAGACCCTATTTGCTATAACTTTGTAAGTTGCCATTGCTAACAACCTTCCAATACTATGCATTATACCTCTCCATCTCAGGAAACCATGTACTACGGTGATGCTACTCATCGCCCTCCCGCTACTGTTGAACTAATGGCGGGCAAATTCCAATGTCAGTACGAAGAAGGTAATTTGCGCTATATTAAGGTAGGCAATACGGAAGTAATACGTATGATCTACTCGGCAGTGCGCGACCATAATTGGGATACAGTTTCTCCAGAGATTAGCCAGGAAGAAGTGCTAAATTATAACGACCATTTTACCATTACTTATAACTGCCGCTATCAGAAAGGAGAGGTTGATTTTTTGGCCCGTTATCATATCCAGGGCGAAACGGATGGTAGCGTTCGCTTCACTATGGACGGAGAAGCCCTTAGCACCTTTCAGCGCAATAGGATTGGTTTTTGCGTGTTGCATCCGGCCAATGTTGCAGGGATTACTTGTCAGATTAAGCATGTTGATAATAGTCAGTCTGAAGGTCAGTTTCCCACTTACATTAGCCCTCATCAGCCATTTAAAAATATTCGCGGGATGCAGTGGTCACCGTTAGAAGGAATTGTAGCGTCGCTAGAATTTACTGGTGATACTTTCGAGACAGAAGATCAGCGTAATTGGACCGACGACTCGTTTAAAACGTACTGTACTCCCCTAGACTTGCCATTTCCAGTGACCGTACAAAAAGGAGAGAAAATTCATCAGGAAGTAGCGTTACGATTAGAACAAGCGCCCACCGATATCTCTTCTGAAAAGGAGCCACTGCGCTTTACCATATCAAAGGGTGCTATCCCACTACCCGCTATTGGTATTGGGCAGTCAACTGAGATCGAGAAACTAACTACTCAGGATATTCATTTGCTACAATCAGTATCCTTTGCTCATTACCGAGTAGATGTTCAGCTATATAACTCTGATTGGCAAAAAGCCTGGCTTCAAGCGGTGAGCGAAGCTAATACTTTAGGGTGGCCGATGGAGGTCGCTCTTCACGTTGCTACAGACACTCTAAAGCAAATCTCAGATTTTGCCAAACTAGCTACGACAGTTACTATTAAGACAATTCTCATTTTTAAGCAATCTAGTAAAGTCACTTCGCAGAAGTTACTAAACCAACTACTGCCTACGCTCCAACTGCACTTCCCTGATGCTAAAATAGGTGGCGGCACAGATCATTTCTTTACTGAATTGAATCGGGATCGTCTATCCTCTGATCATCTGGATTTCTTATCGTATTCTATCAACCCTCAGGTACATCATTTCGATAATCAGTCGTTGGTAGAGACCTTACAAGCTCAGTCCTATACTGTAGAAAGTGCTAAACAGTTTGCCCCTAAAACCCCAATTAGAATATCTCCGGTCACGCTGAAGATGCGACGTAACCCCAATGCTACCGGAAGCACTTCGCCTCCCACACCAGATGCATTACCTCCGTCCGTAGATACCCGTCAGCTATCTTTATTCGGGGCCGGATGGGCGGTGGGAAGCTTGCGCAACTTAATTCAGTCGGGGGTTGAAGCCATCACTTATTTTGAAACAGTTGGACGTAAGGGTATATTAGCCGGAAGCCAGATGACGAGTTCTTCTGCGCTATTTCCGGCTCAGCCGGGAGCTGTTTACCCTATGTACTTAGTGTTTAGGTTTCTACTAGAAAATGAAGGCGGTTCAGTATTACCCGCTACATTGAGTGTCCCGTGGCAGGTGGAGGGAATAGCGTTTCGCAGTGGCGACGAGTCGCGCGCTATTTTGGCTAACCTACAGCCCGAATCAGTGCCGGTAGGGCTTCCTAATAACTTATTTACTCGGATGAAATTACTAGACGAAAATAACTTTGAGGTAGCTACTCAGCAACCCGAAGAATTTTTAGCAACTAACTACAAAAAATGTCCTGATACTATTTCACTACCTCCTTACAGCTTGGCCTTTCTACGATCTGAAAATTGATACTGCCCCGTGAATGAGAACAGATTAAATTGGGTAAACGAGCTAAATTTCAAATCACTGGGTGCGCAACTACTTGAATTTAAAGATGTAGTCTACGGTAACGTATGGTCTAGACACGTATATTTTCTTAAATTAAAGAACTTCAGCAAAAAATTTCAGAAGCTGGAATCCCTCTTAATTGAATCTTGGATTTCTTAGATGCTCTTCTTATAACCGTAAAATAGCTATTGGTACTAAGAGATAGTTTTGATAGTTTAACCATTAATCGTATAAAAGCAGTAAAATGACCAATATGAACAACGAACAGGAATTAAAAAGCATTGTGAAAGAGCGTTACGCTAAAATCGCTGAACAAGGTAAAACCGAAAACGCTTCTTCTTGCTGCGGAGCAACCACCCCATCGGACAAAGTGTACAACATTATGGTAGACGATTATTCTGAAACCAGCGGTTACGTGGAAACTGCCGATTTGGGCTTGGGGTGTGGTCTCCCAACCAAGTTCGCCAAAATTAAGAAGGGAGATATGGTAATTGACTTAGGTTCTGGGGCCGGTAATGATTGTTTTGTTGCTCGACACGAAACTGGTAGTGAAGGCAAGGTGATTGGAATTGACTTTACCCCAATTATGATTAAAAAAGCCCGCAGCAACGCGGAGAAACTAGGCTATAACAATGTGGAATTTAGAGAAGGCGACATTGACGATATGCCGGTGAATGAAAACGTAGCCGATGTTATTGTTAGCAATTGTGTCTTGAACTTGGTGCCCAATAAGAAGAAAGTTATCAGAGAAATTTATCGAGTACTGAAACCGGGTGGCCACTTTAGTATTTCAGATATTGTTCTGATAGGTAACCTTCCGGATGCCTTACGGCAAGATGCTGAGATGTACGCTGGCTGTGTTGCGGGAGCCATTCAAAAGGAGGAATACTTACAATTAATCATCGACCAAGATTTCCAAAACATAAAAATTCAAAAAGAGAAGCCTATCGATATACCTACTGATATTTTGGAGCAGTACCTTTCAGAAGAAGAGGCAAAATCGTTTAACCACGACGGAACTGGCATCTTTAGCATCACCGTATACGCAGAAAAGCCAGGGGCTAACCAGGAAAAACCAAACCTAAAACTTTCTGAAATACAATCAGCTGATGCTTGTGAACCAGGAAGTGACTGCTGTTAAACTTCACCTTTATCGAATATGATTACCGTGTTTAAAACTCAAGCAAAAATTTGTAACATGCTTTTTAACCACCCCGCTAAATGAAAATTCTCCTTCTACTACTAATTAGCTGTTATCCTTTTGCTGCTACTATGGCTCAATCTACCCCCGATACATTGCAACTATGGGTCAATGGTGCGCCAGGAGCTACGGGAACCGAGGCAAAAGATCAGCCCACACTCATTCGATACCCGGCACCAGAAGATATAGCTACCGGGGCGGCGGTAGTAGTATGCCCCGGTGGGGGTTATAATATGCTGGCAATGGACCACGAAGGGCATCAGATTGCTAAGTGGCTTAACTCCTTTGGAGTTTCGGCCTACATTCTAACTTACCGTTTAGGAAAAAATGGTTACAAACATCCCATTCCGATGAATGACGGTAAACGAGCGCTCCGAACTGTGCGGGCTTATGCTAAAGAATGGAGTGTTGATCCGAACCGGATTGGCGTATTGGGCTTTTCCGCCGGGGGGCATATGGCTTCTACCCTCGGTACGCACTTTGATGCGGGAGATGCTCGGGCCAGCGATGCAATTGATCAACAAAGCAGCCGTCCTGATTTTATGGTTCTACTGTATCCAGTTATTTCCTTCACCGAAGATTATCAGCACCAAGGCTCTCGGCGTTCGCTACTGGGTGATGATGCCGATGCTGAGTTAGTCGCTTCTCTGTCAAACGAAAGGCAAGTGAAGGATGATACGCCACCTACTTTCTTGGTGCATACTACTGAAGATACCGGAGTACCTCCGGAAAACAGTATCTACTTCTATTTGGCTCTGCGGGAAAAAAACATTCCGGCCGAACTACATATTTTTGAAAAGGGCCGTCACGGTCTGGGTATGGGGAGCCGCTACTCCGCATTCTCTGCTTGGCCCGAACTCTGCGAAGCTTGGTTATTGGAGCGTGGGTTGTTGGTTTCTAATCCTTAGAATGTTGTACTGGTAGGCAGAAAATAAAGGCCACATACTTACTGTAGCCCGTGCTGAAGCCTATTTTCCGGATGAATCAAGTAGCTTTTCTACCATAAAATCCAAATAGCCATTAAGCGACTCTTCCGCTTTTGCTAAGTAAGCCTCGGTGTCGGCCTGTACCCAGTGTGATACCTTTACTTCCTCATCTACAAGAATTCCTAAAGAAGCAGAATTACTGTAAGGGGTATTGGGATTCGCGGTATACTCTTTAAACTTCTTTTCCTCAATAACTCCGGGAATATCAATATCCTTTTTGGGCGAATAAGCAATAATTGATTCAGCACCAAGACCAGGGGCCCTTCCTTTGTACACAAATCGCGCTAGTGTTGGGCTGGTTTCTCCCGAGCCTTGCCCAGCCCAGCCTTCCTTTGACTGAGCGGCTGCCACAGTTGGCATCTCAAAGTTGACCTTGGCTTTTACTTTACTACTTTCCATCAGGTAGTTGTAGCTGGCATCTAGCATTACGTACTGAAAATTAAATACTCCCTCAAACACCACCGCATCATCTAGCTGCTTACTCAACTTGGGAGCCGAGTCTATAATACCAAACCCACGTTTGCTCTTTCCCTTTTTGGTAACCCGTTTCACGAAGAAATCGTAATCGGCTGGAGCGGTAGACAAATAGCCCACTAACTGCGCTTTGCTAGGAGTACCCCCTTGTAGTCTTCGCCAATCAGTATAAAGTTCAGTTTCTCCTGCCTTATCAGCTGTAACAATCTCGTATCCATTATCTTTCAGCTTTTTAGTGAATCGTTGGTACGCTTTGTTAGTAACCTCTTGTAGTTGGTTAGCCTCTACCCCGTTAAGTGCCACCGTCATTCCGGTTTTAGAGTGTCCGCTTATACTAGTAGCTTGGGCTCCGGCTATTAGTTGGTAGTTAACAAAAAAACTATTGATAAAAACTTTCTTAGGAGCTTTTTTCATCTTCTTCTCTCCGTAGCCAGACTTTGACAAACTTTTCTCAGTAATTAATGGCTCTACGGGTGCCATAGTAAAGGCAGCTAGCACCAGCAGCATCACAGTGGTTGCAATTTTACTCATGGGAAACAGATTTGGTGGTAAATAATCAGAACTTTCGAATTACAGAAATTAAAAGCACCAAATCTACCGAGAGGGGCTATTATAGAATGGTAAGACTTTGACCGTTTATTACGTCAGTAAGAAAATCAGCAAGAAAGTGAATATTCGTCTCAACCATTATTCACCGCCCATTATTACTGCCCAACTAAAAAGAGTGCATTACTAAACAGTAACTTCCCGTTTTGCCAGAAAGCGCGAAACAGCGGATTGTCAGCCATATAAACAATACTTCCGTCACCCAATTCTTCTACTCCGAAGATCAGAGAATTAGAAAGTTGCTTCTGGACTTCAGCCCCAGCAAAACCGCTTATCAATGATTCTTGGTTAGCTAAAGTTGCTACGTTCCATCCTTCTTCTAGGTAACCGTAGCGTTCGCTGCCCCGCTTTAGCGTGAAGTAATGTTCAGGGTACCCCATACCTAATGGATGCGTATTATCTAGCCGAAGTTTGAAAATACTACCCGAAATATAATTACTCATACTTCGCCGCTCGCGCTCATCGTAAGAGGCGAGTTGATGCTGTTCTTGATAATCTTCCTTCTGCCTTTTAATGCGCTCTTGTTCTTGGTCATTACCAAACTCTGATAATTGATACTCGCCTTGTTTCTCAAAGTAAGATAGGGCGTTTTCCAGAGCGATGACTTTACCTCCATTCTTGATCCAGTTTCTAAGATTAACTTCTTCTAGAACTGATTGGTACTGTCCGCTGGGTAAAATCAGCGTATTATAATCCGATAAATTTATGTCTTCTAGTTTTTGAGCACTAATTACAGATACCGGATATTGTAACTCTTGCTCAAAGAAATACCATATTTCTCCGAGTCCGTAGGGCGACACATCTTCGCCAGCAGCTAGCAGCACTTTGGGTGGTTCTATGTAGCGAATTTCACCCGAACCTACATCAAAACCACTTTCAACGTAGCCGGTTTGAATTGGGGTAACTTTTTGTTGTAGGCTATTAGCAAGCGCTACAACTTTTTGGTCAAATTGCGCTCCCAATGCTTGATTATTGGCCCGGGTAATAATAAGCGTTCCAGCGTCGAAAGCTTGCCCTTCCACCGAAAAATCTCTAGTAGCGTAGCGCACCTTAATTCCATGTTGGATGAGTTGAGACAGAAACCGAGCATCTTGCACGCCATTCCACTTACTTACGTAGGCATATGCTGATTCTTCCGTTGTCTGAGGGGTAAAAGAAGTTTTAGCAAATTCCTGAGTAGCGTTAATACTGGTAGTGAGTGCATAAGCATCCAGATCGTAAGCGTAGGGAATTGCCCAAGCGGTGATATCGTAGGTGATAGAATCAGTAAGCTCCGCTTCGGGTTCAAAGAGGGTTTGCAACAACACTGATTTGGGCTGACTGGCAGAAATAACTAAATCGCCTTCTTCTACCTGAAAACTAACGTCTCCATTCTGACGATAACTAAACCCTGATAAATTACGTGAAGTTGTGCTTTCTTCGTACTGAATTAGGTGGGTGTCTAGCAACGAGCGAAGGGCCATCACTTTTTCCGGATTGTTATTAGTCTTCACTACAAAACTCTGGTAGGTTCCGAGTTCGCCCCGCTGAGACTGCTGATAGAAATCTGAGAATTCTTGCACCACACGCTCAGAATTCTGAGAAGCTATTTCAATAGTAGATAGGCTAGTGGTCACGTGGTGGCTTATTCGGTCTTTCAAAGTAAGCGTATCGCCTTCTTCAGTAAGCACCCCTAAACCAGCCCGACCTGATCCGCCCTGCTCATAGGTCATCCCAATTGCCCCATTAAACATGGGGTACGTATCTCCGTAACTTGGATACAGCAGATCAAACCGCTCTCGGGTAAAATACAGCCATCCGGCTTCATCGAAATAGCGGGCGTTGTTCTTACCAATCATGTTCTGTAATTCGCGTTGCCAATCGGTAATAACTGCGTGGTACGGCTCGGCGGCAGGTGCAAAGTAATAGGGACTATTGACCCCTTGCTCGTGGTAATCGGCGTGAATATGCGGCAGCCATTGATTGTAAAGCTTTAATCGCTGGCGAGTTTCTAGTTGGGTAGCCCAGGCCCAATCGCGGTTCAGATCAAACAAGTAGTGATTCACCCGTCCACCGGGCCAGGGTTCGTCGTGCTCCCAAGATTCGGGGTGGGGGTTAAGAATAGTATTTGCTTTCTGATTATACCAATTTACGTAGCGGTCGCGCCCGTCGGGATTAATACACGGATCAATAATGACAACCGTGTTCTTCAGCCACTCATCTACTTGAGGGGTTTCGCCGCTAGTAAGTTCGTATAGCACCTGCATAGCTGCTTCGGTAGATACCGCCTCATTTCCGTGCACATTGTAGCTTAGCCAAACAATAGCAAGGTTATTAAATGCTTGGCTGTCACCTTTGTTTAGTCCGGTACGAGCTAAGTTAGCGGCTTGTATTGCCTCCAGTTGCGTAGCATTTTCCAGAGAGGTTACGTAGGTTACAACTAACGGACGGTATTCGTTGGTTTCGCCGTAATTAACCATTGTTACATTCCCCGACTGCTTAGCTACTTCTTCAAAGTAACTGATGACTTGGGAGTGGCGCGTAAATCGCTCACCTAATTCATAACCTAAAAAGTTTGCGGGAGTAGGTATCTGACCAAATAGCAGATTAGCAGCGAACGACAATAAGAATACAGCAATGTATTTCATAGATATTTCTTGGTGCAATAAGCCAGAAAGTTAGTTTTTTTACTGATAAGTCGGTGGTTTTCAATTAAGATTTTGGACTATGGACCAAAAAAAAGGTTAGCCATCGGCCAACCGTTCTTCTTATGTTACAGAAAATTTTCAAGCAAGCTTAACGTCTACTTCCATATTTCCCTTGGTAGCTTTAGTGAGCGGACAGTTTTTGTAAGCCTCTTTCAGTACATGCTCAGCTTTCTGCTCGTCTACCCCGGGCAAATTCACCGATAAGTCCAGTTTAAACTGAAGATCACCTTTTTCAACTTCCACCGCCTGTATTTTCGCCTTTACTTCGGTATTGGAAATGTCGATATTGTTAAGCTTAGCCACGTGATACAGCGTACCTTCTAAGCAAGAAGCATAGCTAGCGGCAAATAACTGCTCAGGGGTTGTTCCCTTCTGATCGTCATTATTTTTGCCAGTAGGCATGTACACATCGGTATCCAGTGCTCCATCCTCCGACTTAATATGACCTTGCAATCCTCCCTGGGAGGTAACTTCGCTGGTGTATAACGTTTCCATAAAAAATTATCATTAATAGTTAGAAAAAATTCACACTTCTTCTACAAAGTGTGACCCGTTTTTGTTTACCGTTTCGGAAGGTAAATCTATTTCTCCACTATATTTATCCGGCGTTTGCTATTTGCAACATAGATTCATCTCGGGCTTCCAGTTTGGACTCGCCCATGAGGTAGATATCTACAGCTCGGGCAGCTTCTCGCCCCTCGGCAATGGCCCAAACTACTAGCGATTGGTTTCAGTTGCTTATTGCTATTTGCATTCTGCCAATAATCAGTGTCGTTTGGTGTGCAGAAAGCTGGTGGTTTAAAAACTAATTGGTTATAAGAATTACTGTTATTAAGTAGCGATTCTGCTCTCAATACAGTTTCTTCTACAACAATTTCATTATTTTTGAGTATGGGTAAGTACGAGAAGCTGTTGCAAAAAATACTAGCTGGCACTTCTGACAACAATATTCGCTTCTCCGATTTAGAAGGATTACTATTACGTTTGGGGTTTGAAAAGAAAATACGAGGTAGTCATCATATATTCTCTTTTGAGCGCACAAAATCTATTATCAATCTTCAACCAGTTGGTAGCAAAGCAAAAGGATATCAAGTGAAGCAGGTAAGAGAATTTATTTTACGTCACAATATTACGATTACACTATGAATAGAAAAGATGTTCTTAAGTATGAAATTATTATTTACTGGAGCACCGCCTATCAACATTTTATTGCCGAAGTACCTGAGCTTTCTGGCTGCATGGCCGATGGAGCTACTTATGAAGATACCATCGATAATGTACAAGTTGTAATGAGCGAATGGATAGAAACTGCTCAGGAAAAGGGTTGGGATATTCCTGAACCGAAGGGTAAATTAATGTATGCGTAGCAATACATCAAAGATCATTCTATTTCTCCACTATATTTATCCGGCGTTTGCTATTTGCAACATAGATTCGTCTCGGGCTTCCAGTTTGGACTCGCCCATGAGGTAGATGTCTACAGCTCGGGCAGCTTCTCGCCCCTCGGCAATGGCCCAAACTACTAGCGATTGGCCCCGGCGGGCATCTCCGGCAGCAAACACATTAGGCTTACTGGTTTGGTATTGCCCTTCCTGAGCTTCAATATTTCCTCGATCATCTAGTTTTACTCCCAAACCTTCCAATAGGCCATGCCGTTCGGTGTGCAGAAAGCCGATCGCCAATAGTGCCAGATCGCAAGGAATTTCGTATTCACTTCCGGGAATTTCGTCAAAATAAGGTCGCCCTTCTTCGTTCACCTTCCACTGTAGTTTAGCCAGCTTGAGACCTTTGACGTTACCTTCATTATCACTAGTAAATTCCTTGGTCATAATGGACCAATTGCGTTCGGCACCTTCCTCGTGAGAAGACGAAGTTCGTAAAATCATAGGCCACTGAGGCCAGGGATTATCTTCTCCCCGTTCCGTTGGTGGCTGAGGCATTAATTCAATTTGGGTAACCGAAGCAGCTTGGTGACGATTGGATGTTCCCACACAATCGGAGCCTGTATCGCCGCCGCCAATTACTACCACGTGTTTATTAGTAGCCCAAATATCCGAATCGTCAGTCAGGCGGTCGCCAGAAACTCGTTGGTTCTGCTGGGTGAGAAACTCCATAGCAAAATGAACCCCCTTTAGCTTGCGTCCTGGAATAGGTAAGTCACGAGGCACACCAGCTCCAGTACTTAGTACAATAGCATCAAACTCATTTTCTAGCTGTTGGGCGGTAATATCCTTACCCACATTCACTCCGGTTTTAAATACAATTCCTTCTTCTTCCATCACCTTCAATCGGCGATCAATCACCCATTTCTCCATTTTGAAATCAGGAATGCCGTAGCGCAGTAGTCCGCCCACACGCTGGTCTTTCTCAAATAAAGTTACCCAATGCCCAGCTTTGTTTAATTGCGCCGCAGCGGCCAATCCGGCGGGTCCCGAACCAATTACCGCTACCTTTTTTCCAGTTCGCGTTTCTGGTGGTTGAGGTTGAATCAAATCTAGCTCAAAGGCCTTTTCGGCAATTGCTTTTTCAATATGCTCAATTGCTACCGGAGGCTTTATAATACCTAAGACGCAGGAAGCCTCACAGGGAGCCGGGCAAATTCTGCCAGTAAATTCCGGGAAATTATTGGTTGAATGCAGAATTTGAGCAGCTAGCTCCCAATTTCCTTCGTAAACAGCATCGTTAAATTCAGGAATAACATTCCCTAGCGGACAACCATTATGACAAAACGGAATACCACAATCCATACAACGAGCCGCCTGGTCCTTCGTCTTCTTGTCATCGAAATCAAGATATAATTCCTGATAATCTTTAGTTCGCTCTTTTGGGTTGCGCGTTGCAGGTAACTCGCGATTATATTCTTTAAATCCAGTTGGTTTTCCCATAGCATATTAGGTTTTGGGGATTGAGGAATAGGAGTTAGGTAATAAATTTTCCAATACCCAAGGCCTAAAACCTAATCCCTACATTATTACACTTTCACTTGTTCTTCGAGAGACCTTTCTTGCGCGTTTCTATCTTCTAATGCTGCTTTGTATTCTCGAGGCATTACTTTAACAAAATACTGAGAAAGAACGTCCCAATTTCGCAGCAAGCGCTGGGCAACGTGACTATCTGTATAGTCAGTATGCTTCTGGAGCATGGTGTACACCGTACGAATATCATCTTCATTCATACGTTCTAGGTCTACCTTATCTGGGTTATAGTAATCGGGAAATCTTTCTTCTTGATCGTAGACGAATGCAACTCCACCGCTCATTCCCGCTCCGAAGTTGCGGCCGGTGCGTCCGAGTACTACTACAGTTCCACCGGTCATGTACTCACACCCGTGGTCGCCAATACCTTCTACTACCGTTTTAACTCCCGAATTACGAACACAGAACCGCTCGCCCGCTTGTCCGCGAATGTAAGCTTCACCAGCGGTAGCCCCGTAGAAAGCTACATTACCGATAATCATATTTTCCTCAGACACGTACTTCGACTCACGGTGAGGATATATGATTAGCTCGCTTCCCGACAAACCCTTACCAAAATAGTCGTTAGCTTCGCCCTCTAGCTCAAACCGAATTCCTTTAGCTGTAAAGGCTGCGAAGCTCTGACCGGCCGATCCTTTAAAGTTAAAATGAATGGTGCCCGGTGGTAGACCAGGGTTACCGAACTTTTTAGAAACTTCGTTTGAGAGCATGGTTCCCACCGAGCGGTCGGTATTGATTAGCCGGAAATCAGCCTGAACAGCTTCTAATTCTTCTAATGCTGGTAGTGCTGCTTCAATCAAATCCCAATCCAACACTTCATCAATTCCGTGGTCTTGTTCCTGTTGCTTGTAGATACCTACGTTCGGAGCGGTTTCAGGCTTATACAAGATGCGAGAAAGGTCGATCTTTTTCGCTTTCCAGTGATCAATATCACTGCGTTTTTCCAGTATGTCTACCTGACCGATCATCTCATTGATGGTTCGAAAACCTAGTTCAGCCATAATTTCCCTCAGGTCTTCCGCTAGAAAGGTGAACAGATTGATGACGTGCTCTGGCTTTCCGCTAAACAGTGCTCTTAGTTCAGGGTCTTGGGTAGCCACTCCTACTGGGCAGGTATTCAGATGGCATTTACGCATCATAATGCAGCCTTCGGTCACTAGTGCTGCGGTAGACACGCCAAACTCTTCGGCACCCAGTAAAATGGCAATAGCAATATCGCGTCCGGTTTTAATCTGACCATCAGTTTGTACCGTAATTCGGCTGCGCAGATTGTTCTTCACTAAGGTTTGGTGTGTTTCGGAAAGCCCCAGTTCCCAAGCAACTCCGGCGTGGCGCACCGAACTAAGCGGCGATGCTCCGGTTCCACCATCGTGGCCAGAGATGAGTACTACATCCGCGTGCGCTTTGGCTACTCCCGCCGCAATGGTGCCTACCCCAGCAGAAGCTACTAACTTTACGTTGATTCTAGCTTCTCTATTAGCATTCTTCAGATCATAGATTAGCTGGGCTAAGTCTTCAATAGAATAAATATCGTGGTGAGGAGGAGGCGAAATTAACCCTACGCCAGGGGTAGCGTTTCGTACCCGTCCAATCCATTCATCTACTTTATGACCGGGCAATTGACCACCTTCACCGGGCTTAGCTCCCTGCGCCATTTTTATCTGAAGCTCATTAGCGTTAGTCAGATAGTTACTAGTTACCCCAAAGCGGCCGGAGGCTACTTGCTTAATTGCGGAGCGTTCCCAATCGCCGTTGGGTTTACGATCGAAGCGAACTTCGTCTTCACCACCCTCGCCGCTGTTGCTTTTGCCCCCAATGCGATTCATGGCAATGGCTAGGGTAGAATGAGCTTCGTGCGAAAGCGAGCCGAACGACATAGCTCCGGTAGCAAATCGCTTAAAGATACTTTCTTTGGATTCTACTTCGTCCAGTGGTACCGGATTTCGCTTCTTGAACTGCATCAGCCCCCGCAAAGTAGCTAATTGTCCCGAACGCTGATTAATAATATCAGCGTACTGTCGGTATAGCTGATAATCGTTCTTGCGGGTAGCTTGCTGAAGCAAATGAATGGTTTGAGGATTAAGCATATGATACTCGCCCCGACGCTTCCACTGATACACTCCGCCTGCTTCTAAACGCGAACTTGAAGCTACTTCCCCCGGAAAAGCTAAATGATGACGTACCAGTACTTCCTCCGCTAAATCATCAAAGTCTACTCCACCAATGCGGGTAACCGTACCGGCAAAGCACTTATCTACTACCGGCTGACTGATACCAAGTGCCTCAAAAATCTGGGCACCGTGGTACGATTGGATCGTAGAAATTCCCATTTTAGAGAAAATTTTCAGTAACCCGGCGTTCACTGCCTCAGTAAAGGATGCGTGCAAAGTATCGGCAGAATCTTCATTGTGGAGGAGCCCTTGTTGCTGCAAATCAGTAATGCTGGCAAAAGCAAGATAAGGATTGATAGCGTGGGCCCCGTAGCCAATTAACGTGGCCAAATGATGTGTTTCTCGAGCATCTCCCGCTTCTATCACTAAGCTAGTTTTAGCCCGTA
>NZ_JBARYM010000110.1:0-3221 GCF_049647865.1 Tunicatimonas sp.
GTATATAGTTATACAATTACACTTATAATCGCACAACTTGACGAGTTTGAAATCTCTAAACTTAGTTTTTAGTTTTTCGTCATTGCCCTACTATATTTTCAGTGTATATTCCCGATTTGCTCTTTAGATTTTACAGCATTTAACCGAATAAGTGTAAAGTTACTAAAAATTCAACCTATGAATAGATAGCCGAAAATCACTTTCTAAACACTAACTAAATCACCTTATACATGAAAAATTCGAACACCCGCTCACTGGGCGGGCCTGGCACTGTCATGCCCTCTCAGGACACTTCGTCAAAGAAACCTATCTCGAGTCAGCGAACCCCTATTGCTATTGTTGGTATTGGGTGTCGCTTTCCGGGAGAAGTAAATAATCCAGATACTTTCTGGCAACTTCTCACCGAAGGCAAAAATGCCATCACCGATGTACCCGCAGATCGTTGGAATCTATCGAAATTTTATGATCCCGATAGCGATAAAGCAGGTAAAATTAAAAGCAAGAAGGGCGGCTTTGTTAAAAATGTAGATCATTTTGATCCCGAATTCTTTAACATATTTCCTGCCGAAGCTCAACGAATAGACCCTCAGCAACGAATGCTTTTAGAAGTATCTTATCAAGCACTAGAAGACGCTGGGATGAGATTAGAAGATGTTTCCGGCCAAAAAGTGGGAGTCTATACCGGTCTCTTCATGAGTGATTACTGGGATATCCAGGCTGCTAGCGAACAACGCGGAGATGTTAGTCCACACGTAGCTATGGGAGCTTCTCGAACTGGGGCAGCAAACCGCGTATCTTACACCTTTAATCTGAAAGGACCCAGTTTAACGCTAGATACCGCATGTTCCTCATCCTTGGTAGGGGTTCATTTAGCTTGTCAAAGTATCTGGAGTGGAGAAAGTCAAATGGCTTTGGCCGGTGGAGTTAATGCCATACTTCGCCCGGAGTCATCCATCATTATGTCAAAAGGTAATTTTCTTTCACCTGATGGACACTGTAAAACCTACGATAGTCGGGCCAACGGCTATGTTCGTAGTGAAGGTTGTGGTGTAGTAGTACTAAAACCTTTATCCCAAGCGTTAGCTGACAAAGATTCTGTTTACGCAGTTATTTTAGGGTCGGCAGTGAACCAGGATGGGCATACTGAAGATGGGTTTACTGTTCCCAGTCTTACCTCACAAGTAGACATGCTAAAAACAGCCTACGAACACGCGGGGGTTGACCCAAAAGATGTGGCCTACATTGAAGCACATGGAACGGGTACTCCGGTAGGAGACCCCATAGAAACGAATGCTTTTGGTGAGGTAATTGGAAAAAATAGGACAGAAGAACAGAAGTGCTGGGTAGGCTCCGTAAAAACAAATTTCGGGCATACCGAAGCAGCGGCAGGTGTAGCAGGGTTAATCAAATTGGCGTTGGTGCTAAAAAATAGCAAAATCCCTCAGAATTTGCATTTTGAGACCCCTAATCCTAAGATTCCATTCGATCAGTATCGCTTGAAAGTACCTACTGAACTTATTGATTTGCCAACCGGGGATAAGCCAATAATTGGCGGGGTTAATTCATTTGGAGCAGGCGGTACAAACGCTCACGTAGTGCTTCAATCCTTCAGTAATTCAGAAACGCGCTTAACTGAGGATCAAGAAGAAACCGAATTATCGGAAGTGGAATTATTCACACTCTCAGCCCAAAGCAAAGAAGCCCTGAGAGATAATGTGTCTCGTTATATAGAATTTGTGGAGAGTACTAAAAATTCTCTAGCCGATATTTGCTATACAGCAGGAGCTCGGCGATCAGCATTAAGCTATCGCTTATCAGTAGCTTGCCGAACGAAGTATGAACTGAAAGAGAAGTTAGTTGCCTTTTTGGAAGAGGAAACCCGAAGCGGAATGTATTCTCAAAAGGTTAAGAGAGATCATAAACCTAAGCTTGGATTTATCTTTTCGGGTCAAGGCCCTCAATGGTACGCTATGGGGCAAGAACTTCTCAAGTCATCGTTGATATTCCGAGACGTAGTAGAGAGTATCGATCAAAAATTTCGCAAGTTAGCTGACTGGTCGCTATTAAAAGAAATGAATCGTGACGAAGCCAGCTCTCGGGTTAGCGAAACTCAGATTGCCCAACCGGCAATTATGGCGATTCAGATCGGACTAACCGAAATCTGGAAATCGTGGGGAGTAACCCCCCAAGGTTGTGTGGGACACTCTATTGGAGAGGTAGCAGCAGCCTACGCTAGTGGTGCACTAACGCTAGATCAGGCAGTAGAAGTAATTTATCACCGAAGCCGAGGGCAAAGCTGTGCCACCGGAAAAGGGAAGATGCTAGCGGCAGCCCTCACAGTAGAGGAGGCCCGGCAGGCCATTTCCAGTGTTGCCGATGAAGCCAACCTAGGTCAGGTATCCATTGCGGCTATTAATGGTCCGAATATGTTAACTTTTTCGGGCGATGCTGAACCGTTGGAGAAAATCGCTAAACAGCTAGAAGAAAAAGATGTGTTCTGCCGCTTCCTAAAAGTGAACGTGCCTTTCCATAGCCACCATATGGAACCCTTAAAGGAAGAATTAATTGAGTCGCTTATTCATTTAGCACCCAATCAGGCACAAATTCCTCTTTATTCTACCGTGACTGGTAAGCAAGAGGATGGGTTGCATTTAACTACTGGATACTGGTACCAAAATGTTCGAGAGCCTGTATATTTTACTGATGCCTTAGCTCAGATGGCTGACGATGGGTTCGATACATTCATCGAGATTGCCCCTCACCCAGTATTAACTATTGGAGCTAATGAATTATTAAAATCAAAAGCGGTTAAAAATGTATTCATCGTTCCGTCATTAAGGCGCAAAGAAGATGAGGCACTAACAATCAAAGGTTCGCTAGGAATGCTCTATACGCAGGGATACTCTGTTGACTGGCAACAGCTGGTAGGGGTCGGTAATACTGTTGACCTCCCTTCTTACGCATGGCAACATAAACCCTACTGGTTTGAGCTTGACTCGTCAGTAAAAGATCGCACCGAAGCATCCGTACATCCGTATCTATCTCGAGAAACGGTTTCTTCTACTGATAGCAATCACCGAATCTGGGAAGTTGCACTTAATACGAAGGCGTTTCCCTATTTGCAGGATCATAAAGTAGATGGTACTATTGTTTTTCCTGGTACCGGACACCTGGAAATTGCCTTATCGGCAGGTAAGCATTCTTTCGGGACTTCTTGCACT
>NZ_JBARYM010000111.1:0-3694 GCF_049647865.1 Tunicatimonas sp.
GCCCAAGGTTCCGTAAGCTCCGTTGAGCTGGTTCGGTAGTCGGATGGACTCAAAGCAGTTACAGACCTGCTTCCGCACTTCGGTTAGGTTCACTGATGGGTAGCTCCTCCGGAGACTGGACATAGGAGGAAATAAGGCGGTTAAGCTACCTTGCCCTAAGATACCAATGGTTCGTCTTTGGTTCATCGGGAGGGGGGGATAGGTAGAGGAAGGTAATCTTGATAAACCATCATCCACTCGTGCAGTTCTTCTTTTAGTTGCTGCTCAATAGCGGCATATTTGGGATTCCCACTCAGGTTATTGAACTCATCCGGATCTTGCTGTAAGTCATAAAGTTCAAACATACTACGGGGTTCGGCAAAGAACGCTCGTTCGTACTTGGTGGGCAAGGTGCCCTCCTGTTTCATGGCCTGTAGCTCTTTCCATACGGGTTGTCCTCCAAAATCCACCGGTGAGTATGGAAGCTTCCACAGCGTATTATAGATTAGTTTGTAGCGTTCGTTAAATACGGTACGACTGAGATCAAAAGCGGATGTGTTCTTAGGCAGGCTAGTCCCGTGGGGCACGCGCACTCCGAAGATATATTCGTGCCCATTGTACGCTTCACCCCGCAGAGCCGGACGAAAACTTTTCCCCGTCATGCTTCCCGGCACGGTTAAGCCCGCTAATTCCAGTACGGTGGGCGCAATATCTATTCCGGATACTAATGCCCTTGAATTCGCTCCTGATAAAATTCCTGGTCCAGCTACAATTAGCGGTACGTGTAGCCCTAAATCGTAAAGCGTTCCCTTACCCCTTAGCAAGGCGGCACCATTGTCGCCCATAAACATAACGATAGTATTGTTGGCAATGCCTCGCTGCTCGAGCTCATTAAGTACCTCGCCTACGTGCCTATCCAGTCGCATAATTTCACCGTAGTGCTGCGCTAAATCTTTTCTTACTTCTTCCGTATCGGGCATTCCGTTAGGAACGGTTAACTTCATCGGGTCTGGCTCGTAGGCATCAGCAGTGAACTTTCGGTGGGGGTCGCTAAAATTCATCCACATAAAGAACGGCTGTTTTTCCGGTGCCTGATCTAAGAATTCCTGAAATTGCCCTAATACCTCCGGGTCACTCCCCTTGTTGAGGTAGTCTACCCGCTCATTGAAGGTAACCATGTTGTACTTTTGGTAAGTTTCCAGTGTTTTGTCCGCTTTCCTGGAGGACCCATCTAGGTGATAGGAGCGGCCACAAATACCAGTATAGTAATCAACTGAGTCCAGAAACTCAGGAATGGTCGGAATCTCTCGGGCTAGTGGGGCGGTGAAACGGTTCATCCGAATGTCAATCACATTGCGCCCCGTCAGAATTGAAGCTCGGGAAGGCACACACTGCGGAGCGGTGGTATACGCCCGGTCAAAGCGCACGCCACTTTTCGCTAGGCTATCCAGGTATGGGGTCTTCAAATCTGAATTTCCGTAAGCACCCAGGTACGGTACACTGTGGTCGTCCGAAAGGATTAATAAAATGTTAGGTTGGGCTACATCTTTTTCGTTCTGGGCCGAAGCTCCAAGAGTACTCAGTAAGCCAACGCTCGTAATTAACAAAAATATAAGTGTTGGACTATTCATAGTGTTTTGTTGCTTTTAGCACGGATGGTAGAATCTATCCTGATCAAATCAGCTTCAAATGTAGGTTTGGCAATATCTTTGAAGTCCGGAACAGCTTCTGACGAAACTTTTGCAATGATGCTGGTTCGGTTTTTCCAGTACCGATAGAAAATACCCCGGTAGGTTCCGTTCTTTTCCTTTCTTCCGGAGTAATAAAGATGATCTTGGTAGACCTTAGGACCAGTTGCGTACGCGCTATCGTTCCGATTACTTTTTCCCGAAGGATTTATCACTGCTTGCCTAGCTGGTAAGAAGCTATCATTATGGGCAGAAACTGTTCTAAAGCAAGATCTGGTTTTAGCATTGTAACCGGTATGCCCTGAATACCATAACTCGTATTCTTGTCGCTCCTGGTCATACCGTACGTATGGGTAATTCGTTTTAGCTCCAGTTTTTTGTAGTACGGCATTATCATAGTCGTTTAGCAATATGTAAGCAGCCGGGTCGGAAATATCTGCAATGGGCACCTCAGCCAATAATATCCGATAGTCTTCTTTGCCTGAAAGTGCGGCGAAATATAATAGTAGGCTATCCAGTCTATCAGGATTTACCAGAGCTGAAGCTCCGTGATTATTTTCCTTACCGGAAAAGGCCTCATCGACAATCACTCGGTAATTATCCCAGGTGTAGGGATCATTCACACTAGCCGAAATGAGGATAATTCGGGGGTTTAAATCGTCGTTGGGTCGCGACGTGCAGAACATAAATAAGCTATCGCCCCGGTCAAAAATTGACAACGGAGCAATACCTTGCCCCGGTTTATCCAGACCGAATTGGGCGCGGGTAACTACCGGATTATTTGGGTGGTTGTAACCGTAGTCGGGTGCAATAAGGTGAAAAACACCGATCTCAATTTCGTGACGCGGATCGCCCCCACTGTCGCCCGAACCACCTCCGTAAAACAGTAGATCTTGCCAAATGGCATAGGTGAATACCGTGGCCGACCGCCAACTATTGGGTTGAGTAGTGATTATTTCTTTCGGAAGACTTTGCGATAAAGAAAGTAACGGAATATGCAACCCCATCAGCACCGAAAATACTAACATTATTTTTAAATCTATCGGTAACGAAGCCTTCATTCACTCGTTAATTTTCAAATAGTTGATTACTGCTGCATCTCCCATTAGAGCATCTTCGGGAATCGGATTATCCGCGGTGAAGACATCAAGCTGGTCATTGGGTAGTATCGTTACAAAATTTTCCAAAAACTTGTTGTCGTAGGGAATATTATCTAATGCTAACCCTAAATGGTGAGCCAAGAATACGTAGGCTGCTGCGCGTTTGGAGTAGCCGTAGTCATGCTTCTCGGTCGGAAAGTGGACATTCTCTACCTTGTGCTCGGCATCGTAGAGCGCGTACACTCGCTGAATATACGGGTACTCGATGAGGGGAGTATTTCTTGTCCAGTCGGCCCCATCGGATACAACTAACATTGGCCGGGGAGCGCAGAGGGCGGCAATCTCGACATTATTGGTTTGATGGTGCTCACTTTTATGAATCGGCATCCCGCTTTCCCCCACGCACCCTCCGAAAAAGTGCGCCGATACCTGTGCCACCGGCACTGAAACCTTTATTCTTTCGTCAATAGCTGCCAGGATAAAGGTTTGCGTGGCCCCGCCCGACTCACCCGTCATGCCGATGCGGGTAGAATCCACGTCCTCCCGCGATAGCAGATACTCCAACACCCGTCGACTGTTCCAGGTTTGAAGCAGCAACGAAATCGGGATGGTATGAGTAACCTGGCGGGGTTCTTTCTGCCCAACCATGCTATAGGCAAAAACGATCGCTCCCATCCGAGCCAGAGCCGCACAGCGGATTTGCAGATTTTCGGTAAGCCCCCGGTTACTCTTATGTCCGTGGGTACAAAGGATAGCCGGGTTTTTCTCTTTGGCATCAATCGGACGATACAAATTGCCTGCAATATAAAAACCGGGAAAGCTCTCGATGGCTATATTCTCCACGATGTATCCGTCCATCACGCGGGTATCCCGGATGATCGGATGAAAATCGCCCATTATGTCGGGCATCTTATCCAGTTTCATTCC
>NZ_JBARYM010000112.1:0-1589 GCF_049647865.1 Tunicatimonas sp.
GGCCATTTCAATAGTGCGAATAGAATCTTCTTGAGCAGTAAGCGCACTGTAGACCAGCAACAAAGTTACGGCCAGTAAATATTTCTTCATAATGTAGCTACCTAATATGGGTGCAATATTAAGGAAAACATTATGAGAGAGGAGGGAATGTTCCGAATAACTTTACTTAGGTCGATATTTTAGCAGTAGAAGCTGCATCTTTTCCTTAGCACGACTCAACCGCATTTTTACCGCGCTTTCCGAGAGGTTTAATGAGTGGCTGATGGTTGAAACCGACCATCTTTCTTTATATTTGAGCAGCAGCAACAGCTTATCTTGTCCGCTTATCATGTCTAGCAGCTCTTCTAGAATTTCTACGGTGGGTTTTTCAACCTGATCCGTAGTTGTTTCATCTTCTATAGTGTCGGCAATCTTACTGGAAATATCCTGGTGTAATTCGGTTTTATCTTGGTTAAGATGATCGATACACCGGTTATGAACAATGCCCCGCAGCCAGTTTCTAAACGAATGCCCTTCCCGGAAAGTATCAGCCTTGGTAAACACCCGAATTAGTACCTCCTGGGCAATATCTTTGGCAGCTTCGGAATCTTTTAGATAGTGCTGGCACTGCCGGATGATACTGTCTTGGTGCCGAATAGTGAGTTCAGTAAACAGAGCAGCATCTTTTTGTTGTCTAAACCGACACATCAGTTCTTCGTCGGTGAGGGGCATAAAACTTATTTTATTTTTTTGGTGTGACTTTTTAGCAAAACGCAGTATATATTATATGAAGATACAACTACATATTTTTTCTACCAAAAAAGCTTACTAATTGTGGTGAGTTAAGTTGCCGTAGCGCAACTACGCACAATTGCCTTTTACTATTCCTAATTCAGTTGGGAAGGAGTTTGCCGAAAATCCTGAAACGAGTAGGCATCTATTCTCACTTTTCTTTACACATTATGACTAAGTATCAATGGCTAGGGCTGGTAGGAGTATGCCTACTGGTAGGTAGCCAAGCAGTCGCCCAGGGAACCGGTTTTACTAACCCGAAGGTGAAAAAACAATCAACCATCACTGATGAAACTCCCCGCTTGCCTTGGGGAGTAGGACTGGATTTACTGTGGCTAGTGGACAAAAACAACGTTCCGGCGACCAGTCTGTTTATCCGGCGCAACGTAAGCCCTGACAACCGCTTGCCCGGTGCTTGGCGACTGAGGGTAGCAGCAGATTTTGACGAGCAGGCTTACTCCTTTCACCGTGAAGATCAATACGGCGAATCTTCGGATGTTACCGTTTTAATACAACCCGGCTACGAATGGCAGCGATGGATGGGAAAGCATCAAGTTTACTACGGAGCTGATTTGCTTATGCAATATAATGTATCTCATTCCGAAAGAGCTATTCCTATTAATGAGAATATTCAATCCAGATATTATCACGGGGAAAATAAAATTTGGCGGATGGGTCCAGTCGGTTTTCTGGGTTATCAGTACTTTCTATCCCCCCACGTAGCATTCTCCACGGAAGCTGCTTATCGAATTGTCTACTGGCGAAGAAGCGAAAGTTCGGTAACTCATTTGACCAACCCCTGGCAGGAGGGTGAAAAG
>NZ_JBARYM010000113.1:0-1956 GCF_049647865.1 Tunicatimonas sp.
TTGAACCTAAATTTTAAGCAACACTAACTCGTGCAAAGAACGAATTTATGAAAATTGAAAACACCCAAGTGCAGATGCGAAAAGGTATTTTAGAGTACTGCATTCTGCACATTATATCCCGCGGAGAAGTATACGCCTCTGATATGCTGGAGGAACTTACCTCTGCCAAAATTATGGTAGTAGAAGGAACACTTTATCCCCTGCTGACTCGTCTGCGTAAAGCCGGGTTGGTTGATTACCAGTGGGTAGAGTCTACTTCTGGGCCGCCCCGTAAATATTATACGTTGACCCAAACCGGCCAAGACTTTCTCACTCAGCTAAAAACTACTTGGGAAGAACTGGTAAAATCAACGAATCACATAACAATGAATCACGACAGGAATCTACCTGTTGTCAACGACCCCCAAAAATCATCGCAATCATGAAACGAAATATAAGTATCAACATTAGTGGAATTATCTTTCATGTAGAGGAAGATGGTTACGAGTTGCTGCGAAACTATCTGGACGCTATTACTAGTTACTTTTCTAACTACGAGGATAGCAAAGAAATTACGGACGACATTGAAAGCCGTATTGCTGAAATTTTCCTGAAGAAACTAAACTCCGCAAAACAAGTCATTACCAAAGAGGATGTAGCAGGCGTAGTCGCTACGATGGGAAGCGTAGAAGATTTTGCTGCCCAAGACTATGGTGAAGAAGAAGCTTACACCTTTGCTGACGCTGGAACGCAAACCGACAACCGTACTTTTCGGGAAGAACCGGAAGAAGGGCGGCGGCTGTACCGCGATACGCAACGAAAAATTCTGGGTGGTGTGGCTGCTGGAGTAGCCCACTACTTCCGTACTGATCCGCTGTGGGTTCGTCTGCTCCTTATTTTGTTCTTGTTTGCCGATGCGTTTATTACGTTTGGAGTGCTCGATACGATTACGTTCATCACCTACATTGTTTTCTGGATTGTAGTACCGGGTCGCCCAAATCTAGAGCAAAACGAGAAAATGAAGAAGCTCTTTCGCAATCCTGATGACAAGGTGTTAGGAGGAGTTGCCAGTGGCATAGCTGCCTATTTTGGAGCTGATCCAACAGTTTTTCGCTTACTATTTGTGCTTACTATCTTTTTCGGCGGAGCAGGTCTGATTATCTATATTGTGCTGTGGATTATTACTCCACAGGCTTTAACTCTGACTGACAGAATGCAGATGAAGGGCGAACCGGTTACGCTATCCAATATTGAATCTAGTGTAAAAAAAAACTTTAGTGTAAGCGAGAGTGGGGAAGAAAGCACTTTGCTAAAAGCAGTACTCTTCCCCTTTCGATTGGTAGCGGTAATTTTTACCAACTTGGGCCGGGCACTAGGTCCGTTCCTAGTATTTCTGGGCGACGCCGCTCGCGTGTTGTTCGGCTTACTATTGGTAGCGATTGGTGGATTAATACTATTATCCCTTCTACTAACCAGTGGAATTACGCTAGGAATGGCTACCATGGAACCCTACTTCTGGGGTGTAAACATTCCGATGGAGGTTGTAAGAAACAGTTTCTCCGGGGCAGGGTTAGTGTTTGCTATCATCGCCACCCTGATGCCTGCATTAGCCTTAGTCATTAGTGGTATCTCGATCATTGCCCGTCGTAGGTTGGTAAGTGCCGCCGTTATCTGGACCGGCGTGGGTATCTGGTTTGTGAGTATTATTGGATTGTTAGCTACCGTTCCCCCGGTGGTGATGGATTTTCGGGAAGAGGCGCAGTACACTGATACCGAAGAATTAACTATTACTGGTGAAACTCCCGTTCTACGATTAACGGGCTATCCTGAGTACGATGATTCTCAAGTGGCACTAGTTCTTACTGGACACGATAAAGATCAATTTGAACTTCAAAAGTCGTTTCAGTCCCGGGGTAGTAGTCGTAAGCGAGCGGTGGAGAACGCTCGTTTAGTAACCTACGACGTGCTGGTAGAAGA
>NZ_JBARYM010000114.1:0-3477 GCF_049647865.1 Tunicatimonas sp.
GGCCCACTTTGAAAATCATCTCTAAGATCGGTAATTATGTATGTTTAGTCGCTACAAAATTGCCGATCTTTTCTCTTTTCTGAAAATCCAACCTCACCCTACTTTATTTTTGTGTACGGTACTGAAAGTTATAAAAGCGATTGGCTATCGACCTAAAGACAGGGTACCACAGAGTCGCTCATCAATGGCTATAATTACCAATACAATCTTTCTTTAGTAGAATTCTTATTTGCTAGAATTCAGTGTATTATCACTGCCGACGGTCTGGTTTAGAAGTGGTCAAAAAACGGTTCGTTAAAACGGATGTGGATTAATTTATTAGCCTTAAAAAAGGCCAAATTATAAATATTTCCTGTTCAATTTGATGGTTCTCATACTCCTACCAAGAGTGGAGGGAGAAGCAGTGGACTATCAAGCCTACAAAAAGACTAAACAACAAACGCAGTGTTTCCAACCGACAAACAAGGAATGCCCTTAGCGATGTTTAACCCTGTTCTAGGCACTTATCATGACCTATTTGACATTGAACTTTTCTCCACTAGAATGCTAACACTGGCTTTGATAGTGAAGGCTTCAAAACACTTTGTTTTTTTAAATGATATTATAAACCAATATTGACTTCAATAAAAGAAATTCAAAAAACAAAGATAATCAATCATTATTGGTTGATGGGCTTTATAAAGAACGTTTTTCAGCCGAGCGGACAAACGCTCGGTTAGATAAACTCAAAGCTCTATTTGTACGGTTCGCAACTAAAACACATACTTGGATTGACTTGCACTATTTAGCTTTTTTGAGCATCCTCATTGGAAATCAAATAACACATTCTTAAACAAGTTCTTCTTAATAAAGTACTAATTATTAGTTAGTATAAAACCAAAGGAAAACTTGCTAAAATTGGTATAAAAGTTAAAATGAGAAAATCTATTTATCGCAGAATACAGCTTTGCTTTATCTTTTAGCTAAATAGTGAAATACTGCAACTAAAACACTATCTTGACTGAGATTATATAAGTATCTATATACTTTTCTATCCACATTTTTAGCTATTACGATGATTAAATTTTTATCTCACTATTGTTTATTTGGAATACTATTTTTCAATGGTTTTCAATTTTTAGAAGCACAATCCGTTACCTCATTTACCCTAATTAATGCTACTACTGATGTCGAGATCGGTCAACTGTCCGAAGGCGATATTATTAATCTCTGGGAGCTAAACGGCGACGCTCTTAACGTGAATGCTAACACCAATCCATCCACCGTAGGTAGCGTGAAATTTATCTTACAGGGCACCCCTTTCCGTACCGAAAATGTAGCTCCCTACGCGCTGGCGGGTAATTCGGGGACGAACTACGCTGATTGGCGCCCCATTCCCGGCGAATACGTTTTAGAAGCAATTCCGTACGCACAATCGAAGGGGCAAGGAACCGCTGGAACATCCTTAACCGTCAATTTTACGGTGGTGAATCAGGAACCAATAGCCACTGTACCAGCCGCCCCCTCGCAATTATCGGTTAGTGCGGATCAGCCTGGGGTAGCGGTGCTTCAGTGGGAAGATAATGCTACGAACGAAACGAGCTTTTTGATTGAATTTACCAACGACTTTGGTGGCAGCGATGATTGGGAATTGTTAACTACCTTAGCGTCTAACAGTACCAGCTACACCGATAATACATTAGATGAGCAAGGTTATCGCTACTATCGCGTGGCAGCTGTTAACGAAGTTGGCTCATCCGATTTTAGTCAGGCCGTCCAGGTAGCTAACTTCCCCTATCCGCCAACCGATATCGTCGTTTCTAACGTTACTACCAATTCGTTTGATATGCGTTGGACGGAGCCACCCTACGGCAACGATTACCAAATAGATATTGCCCCGTCGGAAGATGGGGACTACGAGTACTTTGACGCTTTCTACTTCGGCTACACTGATTTTGGTTACTCAGGGTTTGAACCGGGTACCACCTACTACTTTCGGATGCAAACCAACTTCAGCAGTCTGTCCTCCGATTGGACCTACTTTACGGTGACCACCCTAAGCGATCCGCAATCCGAACTTCCGGCGGTGGTTCGCATTAACGCCGGGGGGCCAGAGGTAAGTTATGGTGACTCGGTTTTTGTTGCCGATGAATACTTTAGCGGGGACGGTAAGTCGTACACCAACTCCAGTATCACGGATATCGCCAATACTACCCAGGACGAACTGTATCTGACCGAACGAAGTACCAATAAGAGCTTACAATCATTCAGCTACGCTATCCCCGTAACCAATGGTGCGTACGAAATTAAGCTACATTTTGCTGAAATCTACTTCGGAGCTACCGGGGGTGGTTCGGGTGGCAGCAACAAAAGAGTGTTCAGTGCTAAACTGGAAGGCGAACCAGTTTTAGTCGACTACGACATCAACGACGAAGTGGGAGCAATGACTGCCACTGTTAAAATCTTTTCTACTCAGGTAGACGATCAAAAACTGAATTTGACCTTTTCCGCTAGCGTCAATCAGCCCAAGCTATCTGCATTGGAGGTTTACGGTGAAGGAAGCCTAATTAATGATTCATCGGTTCCAGCCGTGGTAAGAATCAATGCGGGGGGAAGCGAAGTGAACTACGGAGATTCCGTTTTTGTAGCAGATACCTACTTTTCAGGAAATGGAAAATCATACTCAAATTCAAATATTACAAATATTGCTAATACCACGCAGGATGAATTATACTTAAGCGAGCGCAGCACGAATCAAAGCTTACAGTCATTTGATTATAACATCCCGCTGACCAATGGCGATTACGAAGTGCGGTTGCACTTTGCTGAGATATACTTCGGAGCAACTGGAGGTGGCTCGGGCGGAAGTAACAAACGGGTATTTAGCGTTACGGCCGAAGGGGCACCTATTCTCGCCAATTACGATATTAATGCCCAGGTGGGCCCCATGACCGCGGTAATTGAAACTTTCACCGTATCGGTAACCGATGAGACCCTGAATCTAAACTTCTCAGCCAGCGTCAACCAGCCCAAAGTATCGGCTATTGAAATTTACGGGGAGGGAAGCTTACGAGACGAACCCACTGCCTGTGGTTGGAACGACTTAGCTGGTTCATCTCTTGCCAAGGTAGAAGCTCAGAGTGCCAAGGTAAACGGCAAACTCTACGTATTAGCCGGCTTTATGGCCGGGTTAAAGATCACCGGGGCGACTGAAATTTACGATCCGGCTACTGATAGCTGGTCATTGGGTGCCCCGATGCCTACTCCGGTTACTCACATGGGAGCTACCGCCATTGGCGACGAAATATGGATTGTGGCGGGATTTGTCGGCAACCATCCCGGAGCCGCCACGGATTTAGTCCAAGTCTACAATACCACTACCGATACCTGGCGGCAGGGTCCCGCACTACCGAATCCGCGGGGTTCAGGAGCATCCGCTTACGCCAATGGAAAATTGCATTTCTTCGGTGGTTTGCTGCCCGACCGTAGAACCGACGT
>NZ_JBARYM010000115.1:0-2802 GCF_049647865.1 Tunicatimonas sp.
TCTCAAAAGTGCCTTGTATCATCGCAAAATTCATTGTTTTCGCTAGTAAATAAATAACTTAAACAGATTCTTAGAAGAACCGAAAAAAACATTGGAATTCTGTGGACACAAATTGGGATTGAATCGATATTTGAGAATGAAATATTTTCGTGGCACCAATCAAATATGATTAAAGCTAACGAGACAAGAAGAGCATACATTAACGCCCTAAGAGACGCTGACAATGGAAACATTGCCCCGCTAATCGAATTTGCGAAAAGCTAAAGATAATAATGGCCACAGGTAATTGCTTGTTCTCATCTATGTCTGGAAATCCCTATGTATTTTCAGTTCAGTTTGCTCCGTTCGGGCTACTGAATCTCAGATCGCCAATATTTTAAAAAAGGATAGAACTGTCATTAACCGGCACGTTAAAAACGCTTATAAGGATAAAGAGCTTAACGAAGCAGCAACTAGTGCAAAAATTGCACAGGTTCAAAAAGAAGCTAATAGAGAGATAACGAGAGAACTTCTTTATTATAATTAAGACGTAATCATGTGGGTAGGATACTGAGTAAAGTCTACATTGATAACAGAATTTAGGAAGTGGGCGACACAAAAACTCAAAGAATACATACTGTTGACATAGGAGAAATAGTAGAAACCGATTGTCATTCTTCTGCTGATATTGGCAGGTGACGGAGACTGATCTCCCTTGCGAAATCGTTGTGCATAGTTCCCCCTACACTTTAAATGTTGATTTCTACGGTCAACTTTTTCACATTAGTTAAGAGTAAAAATGAGTAATTTTCAAGATTTGAAAATCAAGCTATAATTAGCTAATAATCAGTATATTACAAAAACGTTAGTCATAATGAAAAAGCAAGAAATATGAATTTTACAATCAGACTGAATAAAATAAAAGCGATTGAGAAAATAGAGGGCTATTGGAGTAGGGAAGATTACATCAATCTGCTTGAATTATTTGACTATTCCGATGCTAAAAGCCTTCCCGAAGATGAATTATTTGAATTGTTGTCAATGGCGATTTCTGATTTTGAACCTGAAGAAGCCTCTGAAATTGTACTGACTTACAAGTTGAAAAGCATTTTAAAAGAAGGACAAATAAAAAATTTAGCTCACGAAATGCTGGAAGATAAGGTTGCGGAAGAATACCCTAATATTTCTCTACATTATCCACTGTTCAACATCAACCAATTGTTATATGAAGCGTATAACGGAAAATTCCCAAAAACTCTTGCTTCAGCTCTAGATATTGAACTCACCTTTGCTAGTAAAGTAACTGTTACAAAAGAGATAGTACTTCGAACGATTAGTGACTTATTAAGCGAGAAAAGTTTATTGAAAAGACTATTTGATGAGCAACTTGATTCTGAAGAAGAACTTAAAGATGCCGAAAGTATCATTTGGGAACTAAAGTCAACAGGAGATAATACATACCACCTAATTTCATCTGATTATTGGCTGAATAAAGAGGACTTTGAAGTAGATGAATTTTCCGGAGTACTAAAAGAGGAAGAGATCACGCATACTAAATGATCTATTGATTGAAAAAACCCTATCGTTCACACGATACATAAAAGCCGAAAAATACTCTTGAAAGAGCGAAGAAAAGCTTAAAATAGAGTCTATGACACCTAACGCGACCAAACAACTCCTGCTAGTTTTATTTTTTACTCTATTTTTCGGCAATCTCTGGAGTCAGACAGCCTACCAGCATCCTAGAATATATGCGTCTGATGCGAATAAAGAAGCCTTTCTTAGTCAGCTGACTCAGTCTGAAAGACCCCGCACCTACGTGGAAGACTTAAAACAGCAGGTTGAGCCCTACGTAGATCGCCATCAGTCCGATCCTGAGTGGATAATTTCTCGATTACAGATGTACTGGAAAACGCGGTACACTAAAGTATTCGTCAATGGTATGGATTATTCGCATGGCGAGGGGCAAGCAGCCGTGCCTACTGTTCGTTTTTCCGGGTCGCGAGATTGGGCGACTGATTACCTAGTCCCCGCTCTCGAAGATGTGAAGCCCTACATGGATGATGAGCGGGGAATATACCTTCAAAATGAAGCAAAAGACGGCCAACCCTGGGAGTGGGCACCCATTGCTGAAACCGGGCACGTCATTGAAAGAATCAATGAGCAGATTCTCGATCTGGCCGAAGATGCGGCCTTTTTATTTTGGCTTACCGATGAAGCGCGCTACGCTAAATTTGCGGCTGATATTCTGATGAAATACGTAGAAGGTATGCACCACCGAGAGCCCCCTTTAACCGTAGGCGATGACCGAAATGCCAAGTTGATGGGCTTGCAGACATTTGAAGTCATTCACGAGCGTATTGTCGTACCGGTTACTGTCGCTTACGATTTTCTGTACCCTTATTTGAAGGAGAATGGAGAAGACTTAGATATGATTAATGCAGTGCTTAAAAAGTGGGTAGAGCAGGAGATCAAGTTTGGGGTTCCTGACAATAATTGGAACCTGATGCAGGCCCGCTATATCACGTATCTGGCTTTAGCTCTGGAAGATGATGAGCACTACGAAGACAGAAAAGGGCAGCAGTATTATTTGGACCAAATGATTAATCAAAATTCTGAGAAACAGAAAGCACTAGTAGATGTACTCAAAATTTTTGATCAGAATACCGGAATTTGGCCGGAAACGGCGGGCTATTCAATCGGAGTATCAGAAGATATACTGGAAGTGATCTGCTGGATTGATAGAGTGTATGATAACCAGCTACTTCAAAAGTACCCACTCGTTGAGAAGGCGATATTATCATCCTTTCAGTACTTGTATCC
>NZ_JBARYM010000116.1:0-6148 GCF_049647865.1 Tunicatimonas sp.
CGGTAGACCTAAACTGCTATTGGCCGATGAGCCTACCGGAAACTTACATTCCGAACAAGGACGACAGGTGATGGAACTATTTAAGCAACTTAATACGGAAGGAATGACTATCATTCAGGTAACTCACTCGGAAGAAGGTGCCAGTTACAGCGACCGTATTGTCAATATCGTCGACGGAGCTATTCAGAGCGACGAAAAAATTCAGAAAGAAGAACAGAACGCATAAGATGAAACAACTAGCACTACCCCTATTTTTTCTAACCCTACTTACCGGCTTTTCTGTCTTGGCTCAGGAAGACCAAACCCTGACCTACGAAGAAGCTGTAAGCATTGCCCTACGCGAAAATATCCAAATTCAGCAGCAGCAAAACCTATTAGAAGTGAGCCGGGCCGAACGATCTCAAGCATATGCTCAATTTGCTCCTTCCGTCGGATTTGAAGCAAGTGGAAACCGAGTATACGGTCGTCAGTTTGACCAAACTGCCGGAGATTTTACTGAAGAGATTAACAACCGCTTGAACGGGGGGCTATTTGCTTCAATGACGCTATTTAATGGTTTCAGAAATATTAATCAGGTGCGGCAGTCACAGGAGAATGCTGAGGCTCAGCTTAATCTAATTAATCAGACTAAGCAAGATGTTACCTTCAATGTCTCTCAGCAGTACCTACAAGTATTGCTTAACCAAGAGTTGCTTCGTATTCAGCAAGCGAATTTAGAACAACAAGAAGAATTACTAGAGAGCACTCGGACTTTCGTAGAGAGCGGAGCCCAATTTAACATCGCTGATCTGTATAATCAGGAAGCAGAAACTAAGCGGGTGGCTTTATTGGTAGTTGAAGCTGAAAACGCACTCACTATCAGTCAGGTGCAGCTTATTCGTCTACTCCAGATTGATCCGTTTGCCAATTGGAATTTCGCTGAACCGGATATTAACCAGTGGGAAATTCTCTCAGAGGATATCAATATTGAAGAAGCATATAATCAGGCTGTTGCTAACCGCTTTGATATTAAACAGCAAGAGAATACGATTCAGGCGGGTCAGTACGGCATAAAAGTAGCCCGCTCAGGGTATCTGCCTCGGCTTAGCGCGAGTTACTATATTGGTTCGCAGTATTCAACCTTGTTTGAGCGGACTTTCTCCGATCAGATTCTTGATGTTAACCGAGTAAGTGTGCTTAGCCTTAATTTGAATATTCCTATCTTTAGCAATTTGGATAATTACGCTTTAGTGCAGCGGAATAAGCAATTAATGAATAACGCGGTATTAGAACTTGAAGATCTGAAACGTAACACGTTTGAGCAATTACAAACCGCCGTGGCTGATTATAAAGCCGCCAAACAAAGAATTGTCGCGGCTGAAGCTCAGGTGAAAGCGGCTGAGAAAGCACTAGAAGCGGAACGAGAGCGATTTCGCTTAGGCGTAAGTAATGTACTGGATATAAACTTGGTAAACGCTGCTTTTGTGGGCGCGCAAGCTAATCAAGCCCAAGCCAATTATCAACTTATCTTTCAGAAAACGGCACTGGATTATTTCACTGGAAGGCTACAACCGGAAAGCATGTCAATGAATAATGACTGATGCCTTTACTCAATTAATCATTATCAATCATTAACTTCTGTATCGTGCGCATTTTCATTTCGGTTTCTTCCCACTCGCGATGAGGTTCCGAGTCAATAGTAACTCCGGCTCCGGCGTATAAAATGGCTTGTTGGCCGAGCAATTGCATACAGCGTAAGTTGACAAATAGATGCGTTTCATCCTGCATATTTACCGGACCTAAAAAACCGCTGAAAAAGGAGCGGTCGTAACCTTCGTGCTGTTGGATAAATTCTAACGAGGGTTCTTTGGGCATTCCGCAGACTGCGGAAGTAGGATGCAGCAGTCGGAGCATCACCGAACCTAGTTCAGGGAAGTTAGTAGCTTCCATATCAACAGTAAAGTCCGTACGAAGATGCAATAGGTTGCCCGCTGCGGTAGTTTTGGGTCCATCTTCGTCGAACTCACGCAGGCGTATCTTCTTGAAACAGTTAATAATATAGCGACTGACCATCGCCTGCTCCTCAATCTCCTTCTGTCGCCAAGCGGCACTTCTCAGTGGGTCTTTTCCTTGCAAAGGTTGAGTGCCTGCCAGAGCAATGGTTCGGAACACTCTACGCTGTTCCTGACGATACGTACTTACCAAAATTTCGGGCGAAGCTCCCATCCAAGTTCCCACTCCCGAAATTGAAAACAGCGAAACGAAAGCTGCCGGATACGCATCGCAAAGTTGTTGGAATGTGCGAGCTGAATCGAAATTGTCAGGAAGGGAAACCAGCTTATTACGAGATGGAACCACTTTTTTAAAATCGCCCTGCTCAATGGCTTTGACTGCGTTCGCTACAATATCGCTGAACTTAGCTGGCTCAGCACTGAAAAATGAGTTGTTTAACGGAACCGTATGAATCTGAGCAGATTTATTTTGCCTTAATTGTTGCTGCAAAGACGAATAAATTTTAGCAGTCTGGGCAGCATTAGAAGCAGTTTGACACTGTTGTTTACCAGACTGGTAGTATATATCTGCCCGAACGTAAGGCGACTCTTCATCAGCATTTATGAATGGACTGGCAACAAAACCCGGCGAAAGTTCTTCCAACTGCCAATCGGTTGAAGATATAACTTCTGAAGTATCTAAAATTACGTGCTGCGTTTGCTGATTAGGTAACCGCCAAGCAGCCACCGATAGTTGGTGGTGAAACGACGTATTTAAAAAAGCTCGTAGAATATTATCAAATGTATACCCCAACCAGTCAACCTCTTGCGACGCTATGGCTTCTAATTCCTTCATGATTTTCCTTACTTCACTTCTCTACTACCGCCATCGTTAGGCGGCTAATACATACTAATTGTTGCTTCTCATTTACAATACGAATTTCCCACACATGAGTTCTCCGACCTATATGCAAGGCTTTGGCCGTTCCGTAAACATAGCCCTGCGTTACTGCTTTCAGATGATTAGCGTTAATATCTAAACCTACGCAGTAGTACTTTTCTGTATTTACACATAGATGCGAGGCCACACTACCTACGGTTTCGGCCAGCACCACCGAAGCTCCCCCGTGCAACAAACCCATTGGTTGATGGGTACGGTGATCAACCGGCATCCGGGCGGTTAGTCCATCAGTATGAACCTCGGTAAACTCAATTCCTAAATGTTCTACCATAGTACCTTTCCCCATCGCGTTGATGCTATCAATAGAAATATCGGAGCTTATCATAGGTTACGCTTTGTTCGGTATAACTTTTTTAGTTCCTTACCGCTTTAACTAGCAATAGGGGTATAAAAGTTATGGATAAAGTTATTTATTTGATCCGGCACGGGCAGACAGAATATAACCGAAAGGGTGTGGTGCAGGGTAGCGGAATTGACGCTCCGCTTAATGAAGTAGGTCACATGCAGGCGGAAGCTTTCTACGAAACCTACCATAATATTTCATTTGATCATGTGTATACCTCGGTTCTACAACGCAGTATTCAGTCGGTAAAAGGATTTTTAGATGACGGATTACCTACCACCCAATTAGCCGGACTTAATGAGATAAACTGGGGCGTAAAGGAAGGAAAGGTGCCCACAACTGAAGAGCATTCGTACTATAACGATATTATCAGCGGATGGCAAGATGGTAAATTAGACGTGGCCATTGAAGGGGGGGAAAGTCCGCTAATGGTACAAGAGCGGCAAAAGCCAGCCCTTGAGCATATTTTGTCTTATCCTGAGCAAAAACAAGTACTAATTTGTATGCACGGTCGGGCAATACGAATATTTCTCTGCCTCATGATGAACCGTGATTTGCGAGACATGGATCAGTTCAAGCATACTAATCTTGGCTTGTATCTATTGCACTACCATGCTAATGAGAAGCGGTTTGAGATTATTAAAGAGAATGATCAGTCGCATTTGCCTGAACTGCCCCCTTCTGCGCGCGAAGATAAGACCGATATAAAGTAGTAGAAGGCGGTTTTAGCTTCGTAATAGTATACCTTTGGGCGTAAACTTTTCTCTTCTTTTACGTTCGTAGTTTTGGTAGAGCTACGTAGACTGTACTTCTACCCTTTTTAACTCAGCTATTAAGAACTAACACTAACCTATTCAGATGAACAAACAAGTAATTGCGCTAATCCGGGAAGATAAAGTTCCGGTAGATCATCGGGTTCCGCTAACGCCTGATCAGGCAGTACGGATTAAAGAAAAGTTTCAGGCAGAGGTAGTATGCCAAAGTAGCACCTTGCGTTGCTTCCCCGATCAAGAGTATAAACAAGTTAATATTTCAATAGTAGATTCGGTACAATCAGCTGATATTTTGATGGGAGTGAAAGAAGTGCCGATTGACAATTTGATTGCCAATAAAACTTATTTTTTCTTCTCACACACCATTAAGAAGCAAGCCTATAACCGAGATCTGCTTCGAGCCATTCTGGATAAGAATATACGACTTATTGACTATGAACGACTCACCGATCAGCAGAATCTTCGGGTGGTAGCTTTTGGTCGATTTGCCGGAATTGTGGGAGCTTATAATGGTTTATACACTTTTGGAAAGAAATTTAGCTTGTACAACATTCGCCGAGCTAAAGACTGCTTTGATTTAGCCGACTTGCGCACAGAATATGCAAAGATCAAACTCCCAGCAATTAAGATCGCTATTACCGGAACGGGCCGGGTAGCTCAAGGTGCCGCTGAGGTGCTAGATGAAGTAGGTATTCGCCGGGTGCTCGCGAGTGATTATCTGACGCAGGACTATAAAGAACCAGTATACACTCAGCTAAGCGTAACGGAATACAATCAACGAAAAGACAGTAAACCTTTCCAAGAACAGGAATTTTATGATAACCCCGAGCAATTCGTACCTGGTTTTCTACCCTTTGCTCAACAAACCGACCTACTAATAGCCGGAGCTTACTGGGATTCTAATTCACCAGTATTATTTCGTCGGGAAGAAATGATGAAAGAAGATTTTAAAATTAAAGTGGTTGCTGACATCACTTGCGATATTGAGGGTTCTATTCCTTCTACTAAACAGCCTTCTACAATTGATGATCCGATTTACGATTATAATCCTTGGAATGATCAAGTAGTAGAACCGTATAAAGACCAAAATACCGTTTCGGTAATGGCGGTTGATAATTTGCCGTCGGAACTACCTCGCGATGCCTCCCGAGCGTTTGGCGAAGCACTGCTAGAGCAAGTTCTACCAAATTTGCTAGGCGATGATCAGAACGGAATGATTGCTCGGGCTACTATTACGGAAGATGGAAAGTTAACTGAACCTTATCGCTATCTACAGGATTTCGTAGACGGTAAAGAATAAAAAAAGCCAGCAATCAGGCTGGCTTTATAAGTTATTTCTGTATTGAAGAAAAACTACCCGTTCATAGAAATTAAGAACTCATCATTGTTCTGGGTTCCTTTCATGCGCGAGAGCAAGAATTCAATGGCTTCGTTAGAGTTCATGTCGGACATAAGCTTGCGCAGAATCCAAACTCGTGATAACTCTTCTTTGTCCATGAGTAAATCCTCACGGCGGGTGCCAGATGCCGGAACATCAATAGCCGGATAGATTCGTCTGTTGGATAGCTTACGATCCAGTTGCAGCTCCATATTACCCGTTCCTTTAAACTCTTCAAAGATTACTTCATCCATCTTAGAACCAGTTTCAATTAGGGCAGTAGCAATAATGGTGAGAGAGCCACCATTTTCTACATTGCGAGCCGCCCCGAAGAAACGCTTTGGTTTGTGCAGCGCGTTAGCGTCGACCCCACCCGACAAAATTTTACCCGAAGATGGTATGGTAGTGTTGTAAGCCCGGGCCAAACGAGTAATAGAATCAAGTAGAATCACTACATCGTGACCAGACTCTACCATGCGTTTAGCTTTTTCCAGCACAATACTGGCTACTTTCACGTGTTTTTCAGCCTGTTCATCAAATGTAGAGGCAACTACTTCCGCCTTCACGGAACGGGCCATATCGGTTACTTCTTCAGGACGTTCATCAATTAGCAGAATAATCAGATATACTTCCGGATGATTCTCAGCAATAGCATTCGCAATTTCCTTTAGTAGTACCGTTTTACCCGACTTAGGTTGAGAAACGATCATACCCCGCTGTCCT
>NZ_JBARYM010000117.1:0-2827 GCF_049647865.1 Tunicatimonas sp.
ATATTACCCCAATGGCCCTTCCTACTGGGGAAACGGGGGTGTAATCGCCATAACCAACTGTAGATAAGGTTACGATAGTAAACCAGAATGCATCGGCCAAGTGGGTAAAGCCCGTGCCTTCTTGATCGCGCTCAACCCAATATAACAAATAAGTAACAGCAAAATACGCTACTAAAGCTAATCCTAGTATGTACCAGTTCTTTCGTTGCTGGGTAGTCATAGGTTGTCTATAAAACTTTTTTTAGAATCAACGAAAATATCAATGCAAGCCTTACTACGGTTTTATTCGCTCGGGATGATCAGTCACAAAGGCTTTCCAACTTTTATTGTGCCGAATGGGAGATGATTTCTGATAGTGGTGACAAAGCGCTACGGCCAATGCATCGGTAGCATCGTTCAATTGATTTTCTTGCAATAAGGGGTTTCCTGAATCTAATAGGCTTCCTAGCATCTTGCAAACCTGCTCTTTAGATGCATTACCGTTACCCGTTACCGACTGTTTTACCTTGCGGGGGGCGTACTCAGTTACAGGGATTTGCCGACTAAGTGCGGCTGCCATTGCCACACCCTGAGCGCGGCCTAGTTTAAGCATAGACTGCACGTTTTTACTATAAAATGGGGCTTCTAGTGCCATTTCGTCAGGGTGGTAATCGTCGATTAGGCTGGCTATGCGATCAAATATCTTTTGTAGTTTAGTCTGGTAATGAGGGTACTTGCGCAAATGAATAATGCCATATTGCATTAATGTAATGACAGTAGCACGAGGCGGACAGCTACGAATGCAGATAATTCCGTAGCCCATTTCGTTGGTGCCGGGGTCAATGCCCAGTATGATTCTCTCGCTATCAGATCGTTGAGCGATCGCTGGTTTGGTGTTGGTCATCCTGCGGCTAAATATAGAGATTTTTTTAAATATGAAATGCGAAACATGAAATGCGAAAAACGAAACCTGCTTCTGGCTAGGTTAATAAGTAGTGATTAATGACTAATAACAATTTAACAATCAACTATTTGGCCGAAGAACGATCAGACTACTGAGCATTTAAACAATTCAATCATTCCCTCACTCTTTTCGGTCAACCCTATTACCTTTGCACCCATTATTTATGGAGGTTATTTTTGCTGTTTTTGTGTTGGTTTACTGCCTGTTAATAGTCCGATTTCACTATTACTGGCTACAAATTCCTGTATTTCAACTCCGGCCAAATGAGCTTTCTAAGCAGACTCCACGCGTATCAGTAATAATTCCAGTACGCAATGAAGCCCGACATATTGTGTCGTTGCTTCAAGATCTAGAACAACAATGGCTCGGTGCTCAGAAAGTATTTCCTAAAAATTACTGGGAGGTAATTGTGGTAGATGATGCCTCCGAGGACGAAACTGCTGCTTTAGTACAAAATTTTATGCACCAAACTGAGTTAGCAATTGCCTTAATCTCATCAGATGTAAGAGTGAGTAATCGTTCGCCTAAAAAACAAGCTATTTGGCAGGGCATTCAATCTTCGCAGAGTGAATATATCATTACTACCGATGGTGATTGTCGCGTAGGGCCTTACTGGCTACTAACCTGGTTACAGTTTCTTCAGCAAAATCGCCCAGCTTTGGCAGCAGGGGGAGTGACTTATCATCGGGAAAAATCGTGGTTTGAACGGTTACAAACTATCGAGTTTGCTAGTCTAATTGGAATGAGTGCCTCTAGTATTCAAGCCCAGCAACCAATAACGTGCAACGGGGCAAATCTGGCTTTCTCTCGTGAGGCTTTTCAAAAAGTAGGAGGATACCAAGAGCACTGGCACGTTCCCTCTGGCGATGATGAGTTTCTTCTTCATGCTGTTTTTCATCAGTTTCCGAAAGAAGTTTTATTTCTAAAGAACCCCGAGGCGGTTGTGAAGACTTACGCTAAAAGAACCATAGCCTCATTTGTACAACAGCGAAAGCGCTGGGCCGGAAAATGGAAAATGCATAGAGAATCTCAAGTAGTGTTATTGTCTCTATTAGTTTTTGTATTTCACCTATGTTTTCTCTCGAGCCTAATTTATTTTGCGGCCTGGGTTAAACTAGATTACTGGTTGGTGGGTTTGTTAATTTTAAAAATAGGGGTAGAGTGGGCTTTTTTAAAATCAGTACTACGATTTTTAAAGAAAGAAAGAGGTTTGATAAACCTTTTGCCGCTGCAATTGCTTTATTCGGCGTATTTTGTGATCATTGGATTAGTAGCCAGTGGTGGGAGCTATACCTGGAAAGATCGTAAACATCATCAGCATGACTGATCAGGAATTTGATGTGCTTGACGAATTGTATTTTGTTATTCCCTTTGAAGAGTTGCTTGAGGCGGTTGATATGGAAGAGGCAGAATTATACTCAATCTTGAAAGAACTGTTAAAGAAGAAATGGGTTAAGTGCTACCGCGATCATTCCGAAGAGCTACTCCCTCACGAAGTAGAAATTGATCACCAGTATAAAGAGTATTCCTATCTTGCTACAAAAATCGGATTATTGGCGCATAATGGAAGATGAGCCTATATTTATCCGCTTCGGACAGAGATTCCGAAGTTAGTTAACCCATTGTTAGTTATAAATATGACCCTTGATCGTTCTGTACCGCCCCCCTCGCAACCTATTCGTCACGTTCAGCTTAGCCAAGCCGAAACACACTATTTATCGAATGGCGTACCGGTGTACTACATTAATGCCGGAAAAGAACCAGTAGTTGGAATTGAGCTACTACTTCCGCAGGCTGGTACCAAACATGAATCGGACCTAGGTAGTAGTTTTTTTGCGATTAAAATGCTCGCCGAAGGAACCCAGCGCCGAACAGCATACTCTA
>NZ_JBARYM010000118.1:0-1819 GCF_049647865.1 Tunicatimonas sp.
ATCGCTCGTATTTAGTGAACATTCATCAAGTAAAAGAGATAAGTGGAAACGCTCAAGGCTACAGTTTAATACTAAAAAATTGCCCAGAAGCAGTACCAGTTTCTCGCAGTAACATTACTTTCTTCGAAGAGCAGATGGCACATCTTTAGTGCAAGCGTGTTATTCGTCCCAAATCTTTGCTGCCTATCCCAAGCTCATTTTTCGTAGTTTTTCCTATCGTATGTTTGAAGAAATGGAAAATATACGACGACACGACTTAGACTGGCTCCGGGTGTTGGTATTCGGACTCCTTATCTTTTATCACGTAGGAATGCTATTTGTTCCGTGGGGTTTCCACATCAAAAATAACCGTATTTACGACTGGCTCATCTACCCCATGTTATTTCTCAATCAATGGCGACTTCCGATTCTGTTCGTCATATCAGGGATGGGTACGTACTATGCCCTTTCTAAACGAATTGCTCTACAGTTTTCTCTGGAGAGGCTTAAACGATTATTAGTTCCCTTGGTGTTTGGCATGTTAATTATTGTACCGCCTCAGGTTTATGTAGAACGCTTATTGAAAGGTCAGTATCAAGGAGGTTACTTTGATTTTTGGCCCACCGTAGCCTTAACAGGTATTTATCCCGAAGGTAATTTAAGTTGGCACCACCTTTGGTTTTTACCTTACCTTTTGCTGTTTTCCTTAGTACTAATTCCGCTATTTGTTTTCCTCCGAAAGCACCCTGAAAAACGTTTCTTGGGTTGGCTGAAGCAGCAGACTAAACAGCATTTAGGGTTGTATTGGTTTGCAGTACCGCTCTACTTGGTAGAGTTCTTTATTGAACCATTTTTTCCGGTTACTCACGCGCTGGTGGACGATTGGTTCACTATTATTAATTACTTGCTGCTGTTTAGCTTCGGCTATCTGTTGATTTCGGTTCAAGATGAGTTCTGGATAGCGGTGAAACAGCATCGAAAGAGATACCTATTAGCTGGTGTACTCGTATTTACGCTGTGGCTCACGGTCGTTCTTCAGTTTGAAGACTCTCTATTAATCCACGGAATGGAGGCCCTACTGAAAGTACTTAATCTCTGGTCGTGGATCTTGGCAATTTTCGGATATGCTGCTTACTACCTGAACCGTCCTAGCAAAGTTTTATCGTACGCTAATCAAGCCGTATATCCGTTCTACATTCTCCATCAAACAGTTATGCTAATTATTGCGTACTTCTTAATTGATTGGAAAGCAGGGTTAGTGCCGAAATTCATCCTATTAATGGTAGGGACATTCGGAATCACTTGGGTACTTTATGAGTACGGTATTCGGAGGTGGCTCCTACTAAGACCGCTATTTGGAATGAAAAAATTGCAGAATACGGAAGTGGCTTAAGGTAATCTCGCTCTTAATAATAATTACCAACCCATGAGAGTAGATCAGTATCGTCCTAAAAAGACGTTGTTTAACTAATCTTTCAGATAATAACGAAGATACGAAAGATCAGAACTTAGGGCACTTTTTGCAGTGTCGCTTGCCGGGTTTTTTGTACTTCTTGCAGCACTTTTTAAATACACATTCTTCGGAAAGAAGCCCTGATTTTTTCTCGAAGCTACCGATGGTGCTTTTATCTTCCGCGTAGTGTTGGTGGTCTAGTGTCATACTTCTCGTTTGAGTGGATTATTTTACGCTTCTCCTTCCTCACCTTCGGATTTCTGGTAGACAATTTTAGGAATTCGTTCGTCAATAAGAATCAAATCCATACCTGAATCGCCCATAATATCAAATAATTCTAGTGCCCGGCGAGCTACGTATTCTTCTTCTGTTTGCTCCAGTACATAC
>NZ_JBARYM010000119.1:0-2128 GCF_049647865.1 Tunicatimonas sp.
GGGTTCACTGATTTCATTGGCTGCAGTCCAGACTGCATGTCCGGTTCCCCAGGGCTTCTCTCGCTCCGGTAAAACTGTATAGTCATCTGGAAGATGATCCAATTCTTGAAAGACGTAATTCACCTCAACATCTGATGGAAACCGGTTTAGAAACACCTCCTTGAATTGCTGTTCCATTGAGGAGCGAATGACAAATACCACCTTAGTAAAACCGGCTTGTATTGCGTCGTATACCGAATAGTCAATAATAGATTCCCCGGAGGGTCCGAACTGATCCATTTGCTTAAGACTACCGTAACGACTTCCCAATCCGGCGGCGAGTATTAGCAACGAAATATCATTCATATTACTTGTTAATTTTTTGGTTATAATCCAGCTTCTAAATTAGGTATAATAAAATTCTCCAGCGCGGGCTCAGTATGCTCCTGATTAATAATGGACTGCACTTTCTGTACAATATCAGGGTTACTGTCAGCCATATTCGTAGTTTCTGATAAATCTTCGGACAAATTATAGAGTTCCAGTGTCGGTTCTTCACTGCTCAGCTCTCGCTGGATCAATTTCCACTCATTCATCCGCACGGCAACCTGTCCGCCGTACTGCGGAAACTCCCAGTACATAAAGTCGTGCTTTAGCTGATCATCCTCGCCCAGTAAAGTTGGCAGAAAGCTAATACCGTCGGTGGTTGGCAGTTCATCTACGCTAGCAACTTCGGCTAAAGTAGGCAGCACATCGTAGAACGCCGATATGTGGTCGGTAGTTGTACTCGCATTAATACGGTTAGGCCAACTGGCAATCATCGGCACCCGAATTCCTCCTTCATACACCGAGCCTTTTCCTCTACCTTTTTCACTGGTAAACGGACCACCGCTATCAAACCAGGGCGAATCCGTTCCTCCGTTAAAAGATGGTCCGTTATCGGAAGTAAAAATGATCAGGGTGTTTTCGTATTCACCTAGTTCTTTAAGCTGCTTCACTAACTGCCCTACCTGCTCATCTAAATAAGAAACCATTGCCGCGTAAGCCGCGCGCGGATAGCGGTGGGGAAAATAGCTACGATCAGCCAGGTAAGGCTCTTCTTCGCCAAACTTCTCTACATAATAATCCACCCATCGTTGAGGGGCCTGAAGGGGCATGTGCGGAATTGGTGTAGCCCAGTACATAAAAAAAGGTTCATCTGCATACTGATTTACAAATTGCGTGAGCTTATTGAACATCAAATCGGGAGTATAATCCGTAAGGGTAAAATTAGCGTAACTCGCTAAATCGTACGGATCGGCACCCTCCGCCAGTTTCGTTCCGGGTGGCACCGTATCATTTTGCAAATATACCCTTCGCTCATTTTCGTAGAGATGTACTGGGTAATAAGTATGCGCCTGGCGCTGGCAGTTGTAGCCGTAGAAATAATCGAATCCCATGGTTGTAGGAATAGACTCAGTGTTCGGTGCTCCCAACCCCCATTTTCCAATCATTCCGGTTACATACCCCGCTTGTTTAAGTAGTTTGGGCAAAGTCGGCGTTTCGGCGGGTAATGGTCGCTGGCCTTCCAGTGTGGAGTCTTCCAGCATCGCCACAAAATTCCACACTTCGCCCCGCTCTCGCCATTCCCCATTACCCCGGATATAGGCATTTCCTGTGTGCTTTCCAGTGAGTAATACACAGCGTGATGGAGCGCACACTGGTGAGCCAGCGTAGTGTTGCGTAAATTTTATGCCTTGCACGGCCAAAGCATCAATATTGGGGGTTTCAATCTTTTGTTGCCCATAAACGCCTACATCTCCGTAGCCCAAGTCATCGGCTAAAATGTAAATAATATTTGGAGGAATAACTGTTATTTCGGAGGTGGAAGGTGTTGCTTGACAGCCTAAGAAAAGCCATACAGCCCCAATAAAAATTAGTATTCTTATGTACATACAGCGCAAATTTTCTGGCTAAAACTAGCAGAAATAAATGGTTAAATAAAGCAATCAACTATTGTGAACCGCAACGTTAAATCGTTAAAAAGACCAATGTTCGCAAAGGAAAAGTAAATTTCTGCTAAAATGATGACTTAAATTATAGGCCTATTTTCGCAACAACTGCTTAGTTCTCCACACTTATTTTAGCCACACCACAGCCCCCCTATTAC
>NZ_JBARYM010000120.1:0-2733 GCF_049647865.1 Tunicatimonas sp.
ATATCTACCTGTAAAGTGTCGCCTACAATCTGGAGATCAGAGGCATCTGCGTAGATATCATATACAATAAAGTGGTTGTAATCAAAGCGATCAGGTAGTAAGTTTGCCCCAGCATCGTGGTACTGAAAAGTGATTTCTTCTAAACTAACCTCGCCAACTGTAAACAAGGGGGGAGTAGAGCGTTCCTTAGGTTTGCGAGGTTTCCGAATGATAGATTTTACGGTATCAATAAACCGAGTAATGTTTAGTGTAGCGTCTACCGCATCTTTCCGTAGGTTAAGAACCCCTCCTTTTACTTGAGCTTCATCAATAAGAATGTTACCATTATTAAAGCTGGTCCGTATATCAAAGTCGACCGTAAGGTGGTGGGCAATAATCATGGGTCGGTTCTCATCGTCCATAATTGTTACGCTATCCAATACCCCGGTATCAAACCATTTAATATGTACCCCTTCAATAGAAGTATGAAAACCAGTCCGTTCGGTGATAGTCTTAGCCAGATACTGAACCAGCCGGGTTTGTATTTGAGGTATTTGTACCGCACCTACTACCGCAATAAATAGTAGAATAAGAATAGCCATAAGCCATAAGATGGGCTTAGCAACTCGTTTAGTAATACTGCGGGTGGTATGGGGATTCTTTTCTTTCAAATTACACTAACACTCTGCTATATTGCGGCGCAGAATCTTATTGGTGGTGTTTAATAAGCAACTCCTCATTTCTACTAAATTATGCGTAAAAGTACGGCAACTAAAACTTCTTCCTCTATTATTCTGGCTGTAGAATCATCTTGCGATGAAACCTCAGCGGCTATTAGTAAAAACGGGGAAATACTTAGTAACATTGTTGCTACTCAAGCGGTTCACGAAAATTATGGTGGTGTAGTACCAGAATTAGCTTCCCGAGCACACCAACAAAATATTGTCCCAATAGTACATCAGGCTTTCCAGCAGGCAAATATAACAAAAACTATGCTGAACGCAGTAGCCTACACTCAGGGACCGGGCTTATTAGGAGCATTATTAGTAGGCTCTTCTTTTGTGAAGTCGTTCGCCTGGGGACTACAAATTCCTCTGATCGCTGTTAATCATATGCAGGCGCATATTTTGGCCCACTTCATAGAATCACCTCGCCCTCAATTTCCGTTTCTATGCTTAACGGTAAGTGGTGGGCACACGCAGCTAGTAGTAGTACGCGATTATTTAGCTATGGAAATTATTGGCGAAACGATGGATGATGCCGTAGGAGAAGCATTCGACAAGATTGCTAAGCTGCTAGGTTTACCTTATCCGGGAGGGCCTCATTTAGATCGTAGTGCTCAACAAGGAAACCCCGAACGATTTTCTTTTCCGACTACTTCAATGCCTGAGCTCAGCTTTTCGTTTAGTGGAATAAAAACAGCAGTACTTTATTTTTTGCGCGATCAGCTAAAGCAAAATGAGCAATTTATTAAAGAGAATCTACCTGATTTATGTGCTAGTGTACAGTCAACTCTTATTAATATGTTGTTAGAAAAAGTAGAAGCGGCGGCTAGTCAGACTGGGATTCGCGAAATTGCTATTGCGGGAGGGGTATCAGCTAACTCTGGGTTACGAAGTAAGTTGCAGGCACTAGCTATCCAAAGGCAATGGCAGGTGTATATTCCGAAAGTTGAGTACTGTACCGATAATGCTGCTATGATTGCTATGGCAGCTCACTATCAGTACTTAGCCGGACTAACCGATACACTGGCCACCAGCCCCAACCCCCGCCTTAAATTTGGAACTGAATAATGAATAGCGACTAATAACTAATGCGCAACTAAATTTTGTCACTCATCCATTTTTAGGTTGGTAGCTAGCGAATAGTCCGCCGGGCACAGTTTCTAGTAGTACAGAATACGTTAGTAAGGAGCGAGGCACCACCGCGCTTTGAAAAGCAGGAGTGGTTTGAATAGCATCTAAAAGTCCCTGACGAATTTTCTTGCGTTCGTTCGTACTAATTGTTTCAATAAGAGAACGCTGCAACAGTGCGTCTATATCAGGCTCTTGGGCTAAATACTTCTTTAGTAGTGGTAATTGCTCCTGAAGATAGGGCCGTAGTTTGGCCAGCAGATACATCATCATAGCTTCTACATCTTTATTACCATTAAGATACGGAATATTCTGCCAGTGCTCTACTACAAAACTCTCCACAGCAAGTACGCTATGTTGGGCTTTTTCTTTAGAAAGATGTAGTCTGTCACGTAGTTGGTTTAAAAAATCCCGTTCGGATTTGCTGATTACTTTATCAGACAAAATAATCATGGTGGCTAACTCAAGTAAGTATCGTTTAAGTACTGGAGATTTAACCTGATCCCACTTAATATCATCCATGCTCACTCGCTCCGAGATCATTTTCTTTCCTTGATCCTCCAGCTCTTCGGGTAATTGAGATAGCTCTAAGTAGTAATTTAAAAACTCTTTTTCCTCTTTCTCCACAATTCCGTTGGCCCAGGCAGCCGAAGAAAGCACGTATAAAATTAGCAATCGTAGCCGAGCGTGGCTCTTTACTATGCTGTCTCTCTTCTCCTTATCAGCGTAGGTTTGGATCCAGGGATGAAAACAATAGACATCAACAAAGGAAAGGGCACTGTGCATAATGGCTCTCCAGAAATCATCTTTAGCATCAGAGGTCATGGGTTGCGTGCGAATATCTAACGCCTGTTCAGAAAGATCTACGCCAGCCTTTGGTGAGCGAGTTAGAATGCCGCCC
>NZ_JBARYM010000121.1:0-15860 GCF_049647865.1 Tunicatimonas sp.
TTTTTCTCTGTAAATAGATTAACTTTCAGAAAAAAATTATCGTTTTTCAATAATTAATAAATAATTTATTATTATTGTTTATCAGAAATTAATAATTGAAGAACAATGAAACGAATATCGCTTTTAACCGCTTGGAAATGGATTATTATATTGTTCCAGATTTCGTTTATAGTAATACCTATAATAACTGGCATTATGATTTATCGGATGGGAGATAATGGCACAGGGTTTACTACGCTAGAGTTTTCTGGCTTTTCTTTTGTGCCAGAGGATCAAAAGGTTATAAACGAGGTAGAATCAATTTCAATAGCCTTTAAGAAGGACTTAACAATTGCGCCTAAAATACTGGTTAGTGAAACTATAATCCGTTTAGAAGATGGTGGCGAATCGTTTAGAACTGGTATTATTTCTTTAAGTATTCTATTTGTAATTTTAGCAGTTTTTGGATTAGAACAACTTAAACGAATGATCAAAACCGTAGAATTAGGTACTCCGTTTGTACGAATTAATGTTTGGAGAATCTATATTCTGTCAACATTATTTTTCCTAGTTCCTCTTATGGAAAATATTAACTCTTATTTACAAGAACGATGGTTTATCTCTAATTTCGAATTTTCAGGTATGATGCTGAAAGATGATTCAATGGGTTTTACCCCCTGGTTTATAGCTGGAGTTCTTCTGTTGACGATCGGTAAAATAATGGAGCGGGGAATAAAAATTCAAGAAGAGCAAGATCTAACTATTTGAGTGATGCCTATTGTAGTAAATCTTGATGTGGTAATGGCTCAAAGAAAAATACGCTCTAAAGACTTAGCGGAGAAGCTAGGTATCACTGAGGCTAATTTATCGATACTAAAGACAGGTAAAGCAAAAGCAGTTAGATTTTCTACCTTAGATGCTATTTGCAACGTATTAGATTGCCAGCCCGGCGATATTCTGGAGTACAGAAAACAATAAGAGTTAGTGGATTGAATAGAATATTCACTGCTTTCAGATTTATGACATCTCGTCAAGGGTTTCTAACTCCTTCTGATACCCGCCCGACAAAATAGGAAAACGGCACCACGAGCGTGGGTCAACATTAAAGTCATCCATATGGAAAGAGGGTGCAATTCGCTCTCGCTTCCACTGGTTGCGCGACCATAACTGAAAAAACTTAGTGATGTACGCTTTTAGCAATTGGCTTTCAACAATTTCCTCGGCTTTCATTATTTGATACACTTCCACCGGACCGTGACGATCACGAATCGCCAAACGTTCAATTTCTACCAAAACAGCGTAAGGCATCAGATCGGTTTCGTCGGTCTGAGACTGCTCCAAAGGACGCAATTCGGCAGTAGGCTGTAGATTGTTTACCGGATGTAGTCCTGGATAATCCAAGTTCTCTTCGGCCCACTTCAGCCACTGAATAAGAAAGTACTTATCCACTCCAGCGATCGGGGCAATACTACCGCTAGTATCACCATCCATTGTTGTGTAGCCCACATCACCCTCACTACGATTGGAGGTAGTAAGTAGCAGCGCATTATGAATGTTTGCTAACATCCAGATGGCGGGATTACGGGCTCGAGCCTGCACATTCTGTAGTGCAATATCGTCTTGTTCCCAGCTAAGCTTCCGGCGTAGTGCTTCTTCAATTTTCTGAGTATATCCACCTACCTCATCATCAATTTTCCACTCATGAAAAGTAGCTCCAATAGAATCTGCTAAGGTTTGAGCTGCTTTCAGCGTATTTTCTGAAGAATTAATGGTGCCTTGGTAGGCAGTAATCAATAGCTTCTTAGCCAACTGGCGCAAGACTGTTTGTTCATCCAATTGTCTTAATTCAGGCAAAGCAGATGAAATCCCTAACTTATCTAGAAAAGTGGCTAAGCCTAACTCCCGCACACCACGCCGAATCATTTCAGAAACCAGCACGGCGCAACTAGATGAGTCAGCTCCGCCACTCAGCGAAAGCACAAAACCCCGCGAACGGCTTTTACGGAGATAATCGAATAGAGCTAGACTTTCGGCTTTGGCAAACTCAACCTCTTTATCATATTCATCGGTAACCGCTGCCATTTCTGATTTATGCTCATCAGCGAAGTCAATTTCGCAGCGAAGCAAATTAATATCCTTAAATGACAACCGGTTGTTTTTTTTGAGCAATTTACCCTGCTGAGCAATCAGAATTTCGCCATCGTACACCATCCGTCCGGCCTCATTACCAAGCAGGTTGACGAACAAATAGGCGCAGTTGAAGTCTTCGGACCCACCAATTATCAGGCGTTCCCGCATTCGGGTTTTACCGAAGGCAAAGTGACTGGCACTGGGGTTAAGAATAAGATTAACGCCTCGGGTTCGGTGAATCCAGCCCGGTCGCAGATTTTCTCGCCAGGCATCTTCGCAAATCTCAAAACCTATTCGTATGCCATGTACATCGTAGGTTACATCGCCAAAATCGTATAATTGTCCGTTAATCTCAATTTGTTCCTGCTGATAAGCGGGCCAGGGAGTAAACCAACGGGGTTCGTAGTGGACTCCATCATTGGCTAGAAACTGCTTAGCCGTAAAGCCCAAGATTGACTGGTTATGAATTAGACAGGCAGTATCGTAGCGTTTTCCCCGATGAATGATGGGTAGACTAACGGCTACGGTAATGTTTTGGCAAGCCGACACAATACGAGGTAGAATTTCCAGCGCCTTCTCGTAGATCCAATCACTTAAAAATAGATCTTCACATCCGTATCCAGTCACGCATAGCTCAGGTAAGCATAGAATATCAACTTGCTGCTCCCGGGCCTCTTCAATAGCTTCCAGAATATGCGATACATTCCCTTCCCAGTCGATAGGTGTTTGATTCAAAGTAGCTCCGGCTACAGTGAGCTTCATAGGCGCAGAAATAAAATAAATGTTGCTTAAACGAAGAGCCTACTCAAATTCAGGTTCTAATTCCTGAATAGCTTTCTCAGAAGCGCGTTGTTCGGCTTTCTTTTTACTATAACCGCTTCCCTGGCAGATAGGTTTTTCGTCTAGAAACAATTGCGCGATAAACTCTCGTTGATGGCTGGTACCTCGGGTATCTACAATCTCAAAGTGGACCTGATGATTATTTTTCTGAGCCCACTCGATAATCATACTTTTGTAGTTCGTATTGTTGTTAACAATTTTAGAAAGATCGAAATGAGGTATGAGAATCCGGTTGAGAATAAACCGGCGGCAAAAGGTAAATCCATGATCTAAGTATACGGCACCTACTAAGGCTTCTAGCGTATTTCCGTTGATGGATTTGTGAGCGCGATAACCTCCCCGGTGCGAACTATCGTACTCTACTAGCTGATCAACGCCAATTTTGCGCGCTACTTCATTGAGCGATTCACGATTCACGATTCGGGCGCGAATTTCGGTAAGAAAACCTTCGTCACGGAACGGAAATTTTTTGAAAAGATATTCGGCAACTACAGTCGAGAGCACTGCATCACCTAAATACTCTAAACGTTCGTTAGACTCTTTGAGGCCGTAGCGATTACGCTTGGCAACGGATACGTGTTTAAAAGCAAGTTGGTACAAACCAAGGTTAGCCGGTGATCGCCCCACCATTTGGTAGACACAGCGAGAGACTTTTCGGTTCCTAGCATTAGGAACCACAAGAGTCGCTAATGGTGGAATAGCTAACGAAAGAGTACGAAGCGAAGAAATTAGACGACCTACAAAGGAACCCGTCACGTTTACTTCTCGAATTTGCGAAAGATCATAGATGTATTGTGCCCCCCAAACCCAAAGGTATTGCTGATTGCCGTAACTACCTCTCGTTCTTGAGCTTGGTTAAAGGTCAGGTTCAAACGATCATCAATCTGTTCGTCGTCAGTAAAGTGATTGATCGTAGGCGGAATCAAATTATTATTGATTGCCATAATACAAGCAATTGCCTCAATGCCTCCCGCTGCTCCAAGCAAGTGCCCCGTCATCGATTTTGTAGAGCTGATGTTAAGCTTAAAAGCATGTTCGCCGAACACATCAATAATAGCGTTTACCTCGCTGATATCTCCCAAAGGAGTAGAGGTGCCGTGCACATTGATATAGTCTACTGTTTCCGGCGAAACACCAGCATCTTCTAAGGCATTTTGCATCACCTTTTTCACTCCCACTCCATCGGGATGAGGAGCGGTGATGTGATAAGCGTCGGCAGTCATGCCATTACCTAAAATTTCAGCATAAATTTTTGCTCCTCGGGCTTGAGCATGCTCTAGCTCTTCTAATACCAACGCGCCAGAACCTTCGCCCAGTACAAATCCTTCTCGCTCTTTATCGAATGGGCGTGAAGCCGTTTCGGGTGAATCATTTCGTTCCGAAAGTGCTTTCATAGCTCCAAATCCACCTACTCCCGCCTCGCAGACCGCTGCTTCCGAACCACCCGAAACAATAACATCCGCTTTACCTAGTTTGATATAGGTGTAAGCATCAATTAGGGCGTGCGTAGCCGAAGCACAAGCAGAAACAGTAGCGAAATTAGGACCTCGGAACCCGTATTTGATCGAGATGTGCCCTGCGGTAATATCAATGATCATTTTAGGTATAAAGAACGGGTTGAATCGGGGGGTGCCATCTCCCTGGGCAAACTGCATTACCTCCTGTTGGAAGGTAATCAACCCACCAATACCAGAGCCCCAGATAACGCCAACCCGGTCAGGATCAGCGGGACTTTCAATTAACCCCGCATCTTTCACAGCCTCATCGGCAGCCACAATTGCGTACTGCGCGCAAGGATCAAGTTTACGAGCTTCTTTACGATCAAAATAATCGGTAGGATCAAAATTCTTCAGCTCACAAGCAAACTTGGTTTTGAACTTCTCAGTATCAAAATGCGTGATATTGGCTGAGCCACTCACTCCCTGCGATAATCTTTGCCAATATTGGGCTACTGAATTACCGATGGGAGTGAGTGCACCCATCCCCGTTACAACAACTCTCCGAGACTTCATAGAAAAGGGAAAAGTGATCTATTAGTTTACGTTCTCTTCCAGGTAGGAGATGGCTTGGCCTACAGTGGCAATGTTTTCGGCTTGGTCGTCAGGAATAGAAATATTAAATTCCTTTTCAAATTCCATAATCAATTCTACGGTATCTAAAGAATCAGCACCTAAATCATTCGTGAAGCTGGCATCGGGAGTAACCTCCGATTCTTCTACCCCTAGCTTGTCAATGATGATTCCTTTTACTTTTTGCGCAATTTCAGACATATTGGTTGCATTTTATAGTTAACGGCGCAAAGAAAGAGATTTAATGTAATAATGTCAAACGAAAGTTTTTCAATCTTTTTTTTGTGCCCGAGTGCGAACTTGAAAAATTTAGTTCTAGTTTCGCAGTTAACTGAGCCTAAATTTCGCCTGTGTATACGCATTTAGAAACCGACTTTCAGTACGACTTTGTTTTATTTGGCCTCAGTTCTGACTCTAAAGAATATAAGTTAGCCTGGGCGTTAAACCAAAGTTGCTACTGCCACTTTATAAAAGTGCCAGATATTACTTTGAGAATTACTGAAAACTCAGTGGCTTCATTTTCGCATTATTACTGTCAGCAGGGTATACAAACTTGGCGGTTACTCAGAAATCAAGCAGTACCGGAAGGGTCGGAAACAACTCAGCTATTACCTGAGCTAATGCAGTGGAATTTTTTACTTCGACTAGATGATCCCGGTAACCATATATGCCTTAAGCAGCTTCGTCATAGCCTGAAAATAACGCCTGATATCAACAGCTTTTCACAAATTTCGGTAGATTTACTCCCCAATAAAGATAACCTATTGTTTTAGTATGGATCATTTACCTTCTAACAAAACTAAAATTGTGGCCACCCTAGGCCCCGCAACCAATAGTAAAGAGATGCTAATTGAATTAGTGAAAGCGGGAGTAGGGGTTTTTCGGCTTAATTTCTCGCACGGAAATCATACCGGGCACCAGCAAGTAATAAAATACATTCGAGAAGTAAACGAAGAGTTAGGAACCAATGTGTGTATTCTTCAAGATTTGCAAGGTCCTAAAATTCGAATTGGCGAAGTAGAAAATGGGGAAGTAGAGATCATTCCCGGGCAAACGCTAACGGTTACTTGTCAGGAAATGTTAGGTACTTCACAGAAAGTGAGCACTACCTACACTTCTTTATCTACTGATGTGGAAATTGGGGATACTATTTTAATTGATGACGGTAAAATTGAACTTAGGGTGATCGAAGCATCAGGCGACGAAGTAAAAGCAACGGTAATATATGGCGGAGCACTAAAGTCGCGGAAGGGTATGAATTTGCCCAATACCAAAATCTCAGCACCATCACTTACTAAAAAAGATAAAAAAGACCTGCTCTTCGGGTTAGAACATGATGTTGATTGGATTGCCCTTTCTTTCGTCCGCTATGCCAGCGACATTTATGATTTGAAAGATATTATCGCCGAAAAAGGGAAAGAAACCCATGTGATTGCTAAAATAGAAAAGCCGGAAGCGCTGGGAAATATTGACGAGATTATTGAGGCTACTGACGGACTGATGGTTGCCCGAGGCGACTTAGGAGTAGAGATTGCGATGGAAGATGTACCAATGGCGCAGAAAATGATGGTAGAAAAGTGCAATGCCGCCTCTAAGCCGGTAATTATTGCTACCCAAATGATGGAAAGCATGATTGAAAACCCCCGGCCTACTCGAGCTGAAACCAATGATGTGGCTAATGCTGTACTCGATGGGGCCGATGCCATTATGCTTTCTGCCGAAACAGCTTCTGGTAAGTACCCAATACAAACAGTTAAGAGTATGGTGCGAACTATCTTAGCCGTAGAGAAGCACGATGATGTGTATAATAAGTTATCGCATATTCCCGCCGATTCGCCTACTTTTAATAATGACAATTTAGTACGTACCGCCTGCCGGTTGAGTATGGAGGTGAATGCCAATGCTATTATAGGAATGACAAAATCGGGGTATACCGGATTCAGAATTTCAGGCCATCGTCCTAAAGCCAATATTTTCATCTTCACGTCTAACCGCCGACTGCTAAATATTATTAATCTCTATTGGGGACTGCGTGGCTTTTACTACGATGGAACCCGTTCTACCGACGAAACTTTTGACGACCTAGAAAAAATCTTACGGACTAAAGGGTTAATACACCATAACGACACCTACATTAGCACCGCTAGTATGCCCTTACACTGGGAAGACCGCACCAATATGGTGAGAATTCAAGTAGTAAAGTAATTGAAAGTTGACGATGGATAAGGGAAAATGAGCAACAGTAAAAGGTGAAGGATAATTAATAATGGACAATAACCAATAACAATTAGCAATTTAGCCATTCAACAATTAACCTCTAGCATATTCTCATGGCTTCTCCCAACTTCATTGATTATGTAAAATTTAACGCCCGCTCGGGCCGGGGAGGGGCGGGTTCAGCCCACTTTCGTCGGGAGAAATTTGTGCCGAAAGGAGGACCAGATGGTGGAGATGGTGGTCGGGGTGGTCATATCATTTTGCGAGGCAATACCCAACTCTGGACACTGCTGCACCTGAAATATCGAAAACACGTGATGGCTAAAAATGGTGAAGGGGGCGGGCCTTCGCGGAAAAGTGGGGCACAAGGAGAAGATATAGTGCTGGAGGTGCCCTTAGGAACGATTGCTCGCCTTGAGGAAACCGAAGAAAAGGTGGCGGAAATTACGGAAGATGGACAGGAGATAATTATTCTGGAAGGTGGCCGAGGCGGTTTAGGGAACGACCACTTTAAATCTTCTACTAATCAATCTCCTCGTTATGCTCAACCCGGTGAGCCTGAAAAAGAAGCTTGGTTTATATTAGAATTAAAGGTGCTGGCCGATGTAGGCTTAATCGGTTTTCCGAACGCGGGAAAATCTACTTTGCTATCGGTGATTTCAGCTGCTAAGCCCGAAATTGCGGACTATCCTTTTACAACGCTAACGCCTAATTTGGGAGTAGTAGAGTATCGTGATTTTCAATCTTTCATCGTAGCCGATATTCCGGGAATTATTGAAGGAGCTGCCGAAGGCCGAGGGTTAGGAACCCGTTTCTTACGTCATATTGAACGCAATTCCATTCTTCTATTCATTATTCCGGCCGATACTGATGATATTAATCAAGAGTACCAAACCCTACTAAGCGAGTTGGAGTCATACAACCCAGAGATGATGGACAAGAAGCGTCTGTTAGCGATCTCAAAAGCTGACCTATTGGACGAAGAACTGCAAGAAGCTATTCGAGAAGAGATAAATATAACAATACCCTTCTTATTTATTTCCTCAGCACAGAACTACCAAATTGCCGAATTAAAAGATCTAATTTGGCAAACATTACACTCCTAATTCTGCCAATCTGTCATAAAATAGAGGTTGGCAAAAAAGTTGCCGTTTCCCCCGTGTTCTTGAACCAAAAGTTTTAAACAATGGTAGATAAAGAGAACCAAAATTTGCAAGATGTTATGACTGACGATAAAGCCACTAACGAAGAAATAGAACACGATATCTCCGAAGAAGCCGACGAAGCGGAAGGCTCAAAAAACCCATTTGATGAAGCAGAGGGAAAAGAGAAAGAGCTAGAAGAAGAAAATCCGAGTATTGCTATAGCTGAGGCTAAAGACAAGTATTTGCGACTATACGCGGAATTTGAGAATTATCGTCGGCGCACTGCTAAGGAACGTCTCGACTTAATTAAGACTGCCAGTGAAGATATTATGTTAGCCTTGATTCCAGTGATTGATGATTTTGAGCGGTCACTAGATATTTTTAAGGAAAACGAAGCAGTAGCTCCTATGTACGAGGGAATTCAGCTAGTGCATCAGAAAATGGCAAAGATACTAGAGCAGAAAGGACTCACGCGGATGGAGGTGGAGCAAGGAAGCGATTTTGATAGTGAGTACCACGAAGCGGTAGTGCAAACCCCGGCACCTAGTGAAGAACTAAAGGGAAAGGTAGTCGATGTTATCGAAAGCGGTTACTTTATTGGTGAGAAAGTGTTGCGTTACGCAAAAGTTGTGATTGGATCGTAATAATATGGCTAAAAGAGACTACTACGAAATTTTGGGAGTATCCCGCGATGCTTCCCCGGAGGAAATTAAAAAAGCGTACCGGAAAACGGCCATCAAGTTTCATCCGGATAAAAATCCGGATAATCCTGATGCTGAAGACCAATTTAAAGAAGCGGCTGAAGCCTATGAGGTGCTGGGCGATGCTGAAAAACGTCAACGTTACGATCGCTTTGGTCACGATGGTATGCGCGGCGGAGCCGGAGGTTTTGGTGGCGGAGGTATGTCGATGGACGATATCTTTTCACAATTTGGTGATATTTTTGGAGGCAGCGGCAGTCCCTTTGAAAGCTTCTTTGGTGGCGGCGGGGGGCGTAGCTCTCGTCAACGGCGGGGTTCAAACCTGCGCATTAAACTAAAGCTATCGTTAGATGAAATTGCCCACGGGGTAGAAAAGAAGATAAAAGTAAAACGATATACTACTTGTGATACCTGTAGTGGTAACGGTGCCGAAAATGGTACTGCACTACGAACTTGCCCTACCTGTAACGGAAGCGGCCAGACTCGTAAAGTAGTGAACACAATGCTGGGGCAAATGGTCTCAGCTAATACTTGCGGCAACTGCGGAGGAGAGGGAAAAATTGTGGACGAACGTTGTGGTACTTGCAAGGGTGAAGGTCGTAATCTGGAAGAAGAAGTGATTCCAGTAAAAATTCCTGAAGGAGTAGGGGAAGGTATACAACTGTCTATGTCGGGTAAAGGGAATGTGCCTAAGCGTGGTGGAGTGCCTGGCGATCTACTTATCGTAATAGAAGAGAAAGAAGACGAGCATCTGAAGCGAGATGGTACTAACATTGTATACGATCTGCATATCAGCCTAATTGATGCTGCTTTGGGTACTTCGATAGAAGTGCCTACCATTGATGGGAAAGTCAAAATTAAAATAGACCCTGGTACACAAAGTGGTAAAATTCTTCGTCTCCGCGGAAAAGGTATTCAAGATCTTAATGGCTACGGAAAAGGTGATCAGCTAATCCATGTGAATGTGTGGACCCCAAAGACGCTTTCTTCAGAAGAAAAAAGAACATTAGAGAACTTGCGAGAGTCGCCTAACTTTCAGCCTCAGCCAGAAAAAGGTGATAAAAGTTTCTTTGAACGTATGAAGGAGTTCTTTTAGACGGAAAACGTAAATCAGAGGATGGATAAAGTGAAAGGTTAAAAATTGAAAACTGCAACCTTATCAACTTTCAACTAATTAGTCATCAGCTTATTCGGCAATTATTTCCTTTCAAAATAGATTGACATTTATAACTTTTTAGGTTGACTGTCGTACTAAACCAGCATGGGATTATATGCCTTCTTAGGATTTTTTATAGCCACAATTCTAATCACAGACGAAAGCAAAGCGCAGGATAAGAAACACTATCATGTTACTCAGACTCAGCTAAATGGGAAAAATAAAGTAGCCCTTCAAGTAAATGCTACCACAGTAGATTGTCGTATTCGCGCTACTTCTAATACGAATGCAATTAGTGTTTACGGCTACCCTCAATCACCTCAATTCCATCCAGTTTCCACTAGCGAATCTAGTGGAATGGTATAGAATATCATCTTAGATTTCAATGATAGTGCTTCGGCTGATTTGAATTCTAGCATTTCTGACCGAATGCTAGGTAGCTTTTCTGAGGAAGGGGAAAAGCTGAAACAACCTTGGTATATCTATCTAAATAAGAAGGTTTCCTACGATCTATCTTTACGTTACGGTATGGAGAGCTCTACAGTAGATTTGTCAGGTTTAGCCGTAGAAAATCTAAAAGTAAACACTGGGAGTTCCTCACTGCGAATTGGCTACACCACTCATCAGCCTAATAATGCAGTTATGGATACCTTCTACACAAGTGTAGATCTGGGTACTCTTGAGCTAGATCACTTAAATCTGGCTCGGGCGCGGAATGTAATCGCCGATATAGGATTCGGGAAACTAACCATGCATTTTTCGGATAATCAATCTGATGATAGCCAAGTGAAAGCGAGCATTGGAGCTGGTTCACTTTCAGTTTCTTTTGCTGAACTAGAAACTCCCATCATTATCCGAATTAGCGAATCATCCTTATGTCGCGTAAAAATGCCCCGTTCTTTTAAGAATATTGAGAAGAACACATTTGTCAATCAGTTTTATGAAGAAAGTGCCACTAATACCCTTTCTTTTGATATTGATGTATCAATTGGAAGTGTGGAATTCACCGTAGCCGACTGATAATAACTAATGATCTATGAATAGTTGATAATGGTTGGAAAGTAATGAACGATATATTTAAGCCCATTGCTCCTCGCTATTGTTAAGCTAACTTCCGTAGCTTTAGAATCAAATCAGTCTTCTTGGTAAACAGTTTCTCTTCTAAGCCTACCGGGTAGCTATGCGGATTTACAAATCTTTTTACTCCTGATGGTAGTTCAGCCAAATTACTCAAAGTAGTCTCCCGAATATCTGCTATTTTCGGAGATTCGTAAACGGCCTTACCACCTTGAAATATTGGTACCAATAATTCTTCAAACTCGGCTTCATTGGAGCGGATTATCTTTTGGCGGGTAATATCCAGTGGATCAATAATTTTATGTTTTTCATCTAGCGGCTGTAATATATCGTACAGCATATCAGCTACTAGCTGCCTTTTTTTGTTCTTTTGGGTAAAAAATCGCCGCACCTGCTGAATTCCCGGGTTATTGACTTTAATTGCCTGCTCAGATAGCTTAATTTTATATCGCCACGCATCATCTTCTTTTAGCGCGGCTAATTTGTAAACTGCCCCCAAGGCGGGCTGATCGTAAGCCGTAACCAGTTTAGTGCCAATCCCCCACACATCTATTTCGGCATCTTGGGTACGTAAACTGCTAATGATATTCTCATCCAGATCATTGCTGGCAACAATCTTGGCATCGGGGAATCCCGCTTCATCTAGCAGTTTTCTGGCTTCAATGCTAAAGTAAGCTAAGTCACCTGAATCAATACGTACTCCCAATAACTGCTTTCCTTTACTTCTTAGAATTTTTCCTACTTCAATGGCTTTTTTTACTCCTTCTAGGGTGTCGTAGGTATCTACCAATAAAATACAGTTATTAGGCATCGCCTCAGCGTAGGCTTTGAAGGCACTGAGTTCATTGTCAAAGGCCATAATCCAACTGTGGGCGTGAGTTCCGCTAACCGGAATTCCGAAAAGTTTTCCCGCTAGAACATTGGAGGTAGAAGTACTACCACCAATATACGCGGCCCGGCTGGCAGCCAGCGCACCGTCAATACCTTGAGCGCGGCGTAGCCCAAATTCTAACACAGGTTCACCTTTGGCAGCTACGTGAATTCGAGCGGCTTTAGTAGCAATAAGCGTCTGATAGTTAATAATATTTAGAAGTGGTGACTCAATAAGCTGGCATTGCAATATTGGCCCTTGTACCCGGATGAGCGGCTCGTGCGGAAATACTACTGTCCCCTCAGGAATAGCATCTATATCACAAGTGAATTTTAGTTGTTTGAGATATGATAAAAAATCTGACTCGAACATAGGGTGACCGTCAGAACCTTTTAGGGTAGCCAAATAGTTTAAGTCAGTATCCGTAAACTGAAAGCTTTGAAGCAAATCAATAACGTAGGATAAACCACAGTTTACCGCAAAACCTCCGTTGAATGGATTTTTCCGAAAGAACAGATTAAAAACACCCGTTTTCTCGGCCATACCCGTTTTCCAATAGCCGTAAGCCATCGTAATCTGATAAAAATCAGTTAGCAAAGCTAATGAGCTAGTATACAGATTGCTAGTAAGGTTCATTTACCGAAGACCAAGCTTAGTTATTGCACGTGAGTTGATCACCAAATTATTGATTGTTGAACGGCTCAATTGGGGAATTGCTGATTATTATTGGTTAGGAAAAATTGAAGCGAAGTCGTCGCGGGATAGAAAAAGTACACCTTGCTACTGTTTATTATTCTATCAATCGGACTCTAGTTTTCCTTTTCAGTTTCTCGCTTTTCAATCTGTTATTTTTTGCAGTCGGTTAATTGCTTCTTTGATGCGCTGGAAGATGCTATCAATATCTCCCACACCATCAATGTGTTCATAACGTTCTTGGGTCTCGTAGTAGTTAGCAACTGGTAATGTTTCAGTTTGATACACCTGCAAGCGAGTTGCGATCTTATTCTTATCTTGGTCATCTACTCGGCCAGAAGTCTTACCACGTTCAACAAGGCGGGCGATTAGTTCATCATCAGGAACTGAGAGAGCAATCATTCCGGTAATAGGAGTTTCCTTATTATTGAGTAGATCGTCTAGGGCTTTTGCCTGAGGAATGGTTCGGGGAAAACCATCGAAGATAATACCTTGTAGATTATTTTCTTCGCTTAGTCTATCATCTACCATGTCAATTACCAATTGGTCGGGTACCAGTCGACCTTCATCCATAAATGCTCGCGCTTTTTTGCCTAGCTCAGTTCCTTCGCCTAAGTGTTTACGAAACAGATCACCGGTAGAAATATGGGTTAATCCAAATTCTTCAATTAGTTTTTGGCTTTGGGTGCCTTTCCCAGCACCGGGCGGGCCAAATAGTACAATATTTAGCATAGAAATATTAGTTCACAGTACAAATACAAAAGGCAAGTTTACGACTCTTGGTTCGGATTCGAAAACTTTTTGCTAGGATAAGTATCATTAGGCTGTTGATTGACTAGATAATTCAGAAAGTTAAAAATTGAAAATTGCTCCCTGTCTCAAGCTCCACCTTTTCACTTCGGTCTCCGGAATCCGCTTTATTGGTTTCCATTCTTTAGCTTGTGAATATCGGGTAAGTTGCGTCCTAAACCATCGTAATCTAACCCATAACCCACTACGAAATCATTAGGAATGCGAAAGCCTACGTAGTTAACATCAATAGGCTGTTTAAGAGCTTCCGGTTTGAATAACAAAGTGGCCACCGAGATACTGGCCGGATGTTGGCCGCGGAGTTGCTTTAGCAGAAACTGAATAGTATTTCCTGAGTCTACAATATCTTCTACGATGATGAGGTGCCGCCCTTCGATAGGTACTTCTAAACCAATAAATTCTCGGTGCTCTCCGGTAGATTGTAGCTGCTCGTACGACTTAACTTTTACGAAAGTAATTTCGGAGGAAATTGAAATATGCCGGGCTAAGTCAGCCATAAATATGAAGGCTCCATTGAGCACCGCAATAAAAATTGGATTATTTCCGTCGTGTTCGCGATTAATAGCTTTGGCTAATTTAATGATCTCTTCTTGAATAGCTTGCTGCGAAAGATAAGGTTCAAAGTGTAAATCTTTAATTTGCATGAAGGAGCTATCAAGTTATAAGGTTTTCATGAGATACTGGTAAAGGGCAAACATGTGAACCGCATCGGGCCAATAAACCTTTTCTTGAGGAGTGTGGGCGTCAGTAACTGGAGTGCCAATAAAGCACCAATCGAATGGATAAGGAGATATTTGCAGCTCTCGGCCATCGCTGGAGCCACCGCCTTCTACTTCTAGCTGATAGGGAACATTAGATTTTTCCGCTAATGCTACAATCTGATTCACAAACGTGCGTCGTGGAATATTACGATCGCGCAGCGAAATAACTGCTCCATCACCGTGCAGAATACCATCGGTCACCCAGGTTACATCCGAGATTAGGCACTGGGAAACTCTGTATTCTTCAATAATAAAGTTAGCTAAATAAGGTACCGACCCACCTCCGTGCTCTTCCCAACAGCTAAAGACTAAAATACCATTTTCTAACGTTTCGGCTAGTTTTAGGGCATTGAGCACCCCCAATCGATTGTCCAGATAACAACTGTGGATATAATCATCAGATTGTTGAAAGTGGCATTCATAAACCAGTTCGGTTCCCCGTTCAATACCCCGACCAAACTTATACTTTGCCTGTTTAGGAGAATTTTCATCCGCCTGTTCCATTATTAGTTCGCACAAGATAGGGCCTAGCCGGTCTTCACCTACCAATTTGCTGCCTGATTCTGCTTTAGGGCTACCAATGGGTACTAGTTGATCTTGGTAGCGAACAGTGAACCCAATCGAATCCATATGAGCAAATACGGCAGTGCGAGGTTGCCCAAACACTAACATTAAGCAGTCTTGAAAAGCATCGCCCTGAATAATTTTAGGCTGATGCTGCCAGCTTGCCTGATTCTGCTCAACATAAGCTAAAATAAATGCCTTGAGAGCGGCCTCATTTCCCGAAGGGGCTTGTACCTGACAAAGTTGCTCGAGGAGTTTCCAGTCAGGATCAGAAGATAGGTTCATTCAAATAAAATAATTGCCCTAGTCAGACTTAAAATGGAAGATCATCTTCTTCGTCAGATGCTGAAAGAAGATCACTGTTGTTACCAGATGATGAAGGTGAAGCTGGTGGCGCTGCTTCGGTAGCGGGTGGTGGCGGTGGGGCTGCTTCAGCTGAAGCTGGTTGAATTCGCCAAGCTTGTAATGAATTAAAGTATTTAGTGTTTCCCTGAGGATCTACCCACTTTCGACCTTTTAAATTGAAGCTTACAGAAAGCTCTTGTCCAACTTGAAAATTATTTAATAAGTCGCAACGGTCTTGAATACATTCAAATTTCACAAATTCAGGATACTGCGGATTATCAGCGTATTCTACCACAAATTCGCGTTTTCGGAAGGTATCTGTCACTTGTGTGGTCTCGGAGAGATCAATAAGTTTTCCTTGAATTTCCATAGGTATACTCGGGTTTAGTGCTTTTCAAAAGATTACAAAAATGTGGATTCATTTTGATTTAACCAACCCGGTTGCAAATATTCGATCTACTTAAAGTAATTTCTATGACTAAGAAGTAGTATGTACTTTTCT
>NZ_JBARYM010000122.1:0-2138 GCF_049647865.1 Tunicatimonas sp.
GGATAATATTCCTTTAGGTTGGGATTTCCGCTATCAGTCTGACCAAAACGGTATCATCATTGGTACTTCCGGATACGCCTCTAGTGTTAATGGCCAAACGGTTACTTCTACTACTAGCTTTGGTGATGGTCCGTCGCGAGGCGGAGTTCTTCCTTGGATGCAAGCTGACCAGTTTAATGTATTGGGTGGATTTATAGAAAAACGAATTAGTAAGTTCTTAATACAAACCGCTTATTGGCGAGCTAGTCATCAAGGCATTCGCAACCCTAATGATGTGCTTACCATTATCAGGGAGGCCGGAATTAACCTGAATCAGCGAGCGAACTTTTTAGGTGAAAATACTTTAATACCCAATGATGAGCTAACCCCCAATGATGTAATTACTGAATCTAATTACGTGACATCTACATTTTACACCCGTATTAGTTATAATATTCAGACAAATGCTGGGCAATTTGTTCCTTATTTCTTCTACGATGAGTTGTCTAATCCGGAAACTATTGCCAGCAAAACTTTTGGGGGCGATAACGAAGCAGGTATTGCGGACGATGGAAGGTTCTCTAAAATTTCGCTTGGCGTTGTATATCGTCCAATTAATAAAGTTGCCATTAAGTTGGATATGAGTTCACATTCTCAGGAGTTCAACGGCGAGCAAATTTCCTATCCTGAAGTACGCTTAGACTTTTCATTTGGATTTGATGCGTTTGGTGGTAAAGAATAAGCAATTGGAATCAAACAGACCTACACTTCGAGAACGAGGCATTTTAAGTTGGGCTGAAGAAGATCGCCCCCGCGAGAAACTACTGCTCAAGGGACGAGCCGCTCTCTCAGATGCCGAGCTAATCGCTATTTTGATTGGTTCGGGCACCCGCGATAAAAGTGCGGTAGACGTAGCCAAGACGATTTTGCGTAGTGTTGATCACAACCTGCACGAGCTAGCCAAACTCTCGGTAGCCGACCTGAAAAAATTTGAGGGAATTGGCGAGGCCAAAGCCATTAGCATTATAAGCGCATTAGAACTAGGACGACGAAGAAAATCTAGTGAGCCAGTGAAGCGAGAGAAGATTCTAAGCTCAGAAGATGCCTACCGGATTATGCAACCCTACTTGCTTGACCAGCCAGTGGAACAGTTCTGGATTATTTTACTGAATCGGGCCAATATGGTCATCAGTACCCACTGCGTGAGCCAGGGAGGAGTGAGCGGCACGGTAGCTGATCCAAAAACTATTTTTAAGGGAGCCTTAGAAAAACTAGCGAGTTCTATTGTACTCGTGCATAATCATCCATCAGGGAATCTTAAGCCTAGCGAAGCGGATATCCATCTTACTCTCAAGCTCAAGGAGGCTGGAAAGCACCTGGATTTACCTGTGTTGGATCATATCATCTTCACCGACCAAAGCTACCTGAGTTTTGCCGATGAGGGAATTTTGTAGAATTAACAGCTTATAGCTAAATTGAGACTTAACAGTCCTTTTCTATGAGCAACGTGTTAACGCTTCCTTTACGAATCAGTAGTCGTTATCTACTTACTTTCAAAATCTTAGCTTCAGCCGGAGTGGCTCTACTACGGCAGGTGCAATTTGGTTATTACTCAATTCTCCGAGCCTACTGACAATCATTACATCATTAATTGGTTGGGGCGTATTCATTGCTACGCTGGTTCTCGCACTTGTTAGGTTTAAACGTTACCGCAATGTCATTTGGAACGGTGACCATCTACTCGTTAAAGACGAAGTAGATATTATGGTTCCGCTCAATGAAATAAGAGAGGTGGAGCTAAAGGCACTGAACGGTGTACATGCGGTGCACTTGTTAGAAGAACACCCGTATTTGGGAGAATCCTTCTTTTTCCTTGGATCACTCAATTACTTCTTTCGGCATAGAAAGGTAGACTTTGTGATACAAGAGTTAAATGAGCGTATTGCTGAAACGAAGCGGGAAGCGATTTAGGAATCTCGTAACATATTTGACGGTAAAGGAGTCCCTCTGACTTCCTTATCAAAGCTCACGCAGGGAGGGGGAGAATCAGCCTAACAAGACTTTAGAAAGACTAATTACAAATGCTCTTTCAAGAAAGCCAAGGTTTTATCGTAGGCATCTTGAGCAGCATCTTCGTCGTAGCGGGCACCGCTGGGGTT
>NZ_JBARYM010000123.1:0-20143 GCF_049647865.1 Tunicatimonas sp.
ATATTTACTACCGAGAGCGAATCCCAACGTAGGGGGTTTTCAGCGTAGGCACCCAGCTTGTCTTTGATTCCCCAGTTATCAACATTATACGTTAAGTCCACTCCCCCACTCATGCTACCGGCTGCCCCGAACGTGTTCTGGTGACGAATAGCTAAGAATAAAGCCCCGTGCCCCCCCATACTGAGGCCGGTGATCGCTCGCCCGGCAGGTTGATCAACCGTACGATAATTAGTATCTATAAAGTCGACCACCTCGGCAGCTACGTGGGTTTCGTACTGACTCGTTAGCTGCGCTGGGCTGTCCAGGTACCAACTATCAAATCCACCATCGGGGCAAACCAGAATTAGCTGATAACGATCAGCCAACGCTTGTATTTCAGGAGCTTTCGTAATCCAGTCGGCGTAATTACCACTATAGCCGTGCAGCAGGTAAACTACGGGGAAGCGTTGATCTTCCGCGGTATACGCTTCAGGAGTAATAACTACTGCCGAAATCTCTCGCTGCATAGCTTCACTAAAAATCTGTACGGTATCAGCCGTAGCAGCCCAGCCAAGTGTGGCCCAACCAGGTGTGGCCCAACCAGATGTGGCCCAACCCGAGGCGACGATACTAAACCAAACAACTGCAAAAGTGAAAGATTTCTTCATAGCACTACTTTAGCAGAAAAGTACTGGCTCACCGATTAATAAACAAGTAGATTGAGGGTATTCAGCATAATTGATCGAGAAATTCTATACTAACCTTTTCTTATATCGTTTAATCGCATCTATATTCGTGTATTATGAAAAGTTTGGTTATTCAAAATATAGCTACTGACCAAATACCCCTCGATTTACTTCTGCTGGCTGATCCTTCTGAAAAACAAATCAATACGTATCTATCCCAAGCTAAAGGTTATGCTGCGCGTGAGGGCGGCAGAATTGTTGGGGCTTGCGTAGTAAAAGTATCAGGAACTTCTACTGTAGAAATTATGAATATTGCGGTGTACTCTGATTGTCAGGACAGAGGCATTGGCACGAAACTATTGCGCTACGCTATCGACCGAGCGTCCCTAGATGGCACAAGAAAGATACTGGTTAAAACCGGTACTTTCGGATACCAACTCACCTTTTATCAGCGACTCGGTTTTCGGGTAGTCTCCGTAGAACGAGACTATTTTCTTAATACCTACAATGAACCTTTGTTTGAATCCGGGATTCAGCACCAAGACCAATTAGTACTAGAATTGCGCCTTTAGGTAAGTTCACCCACAAACAAGAAGTTTGACTATTCAGCATTACCTATTGTATTACTAAATCGCTCCATTTAATGAGACCAGACTGCCTCTTGTATTGTTAAATCGCTTCTTTTGATGTATGACTGTATTGACTAATTCAAAGCTCTGTAAATGATTAGCTAACCTTCACTTCTAATCAGATTGTTGAACATGAGTGTGCCGGTTAATTGCTGCTGTTGGTTGACAACGGGAAGAAACAAAATGGGAAAAGAAACATTAGTGACCAGCTTAAGCATATCCTCCACCGTGGCCTCTTCCGAGATAGATACTGGATTTGAATTAACTAATTCAGCAGAAGGAATATTGGGTAGATGATCCAGATGGGTTATCAGGGCACGACGGACATCCGCATTACTAGAAATGCCAACAAGCCGGTTATTTGAATCTACGATTGTAGTAAAACCCAAACCGTAGTCTTCAATGGTTTGCAGTACTGAGGCTAATGTTACTTTCTCTTCGGGTAACTGCGGCACATCCCGTAAGTCTATCATAAAGTCTTTCACCCGGTAGTGCGAACTCACCTCGTGCATCTTCAATCCGAGTAAAGCTGCTCCCATAGAGGTATGGTTCACTAAGAATGAACCTGACACCGCCGAATCAACTGCCAAACTGCGTAGGATGAATGACACCTCATCGTTTACCCCTCCGTCTACGTGAATCTTCTTGTCCGGAAACTGCTTACCAAACCGCCGGATGCGGTTAAAATTATCTTTACGAAACACTCCCCCGCTCTTACCCGGAGTGGTAGTCATTAGTAGAATAAAGGAGCAGACATCACGGTAAGAAGCAAATACTTCTAATGGAGTATCGGATATTATTGCTAAGCCATATTTGGTACCTATTGGCGGGAGGGGCAGTTCCTTTCCGTCCATTGTTTCGTACTGGAATTGCACGTACTCAATTTGATGCTCCGCAATTAAAGGAAAATACTTTTCGGGTTCGGCAGAAATGATATGAAGGTCGATAGGAGTTTTACTCAGTTGGCGGATTTCTCGAATATCGTCAAATACCGCAGGGTTATCATTACAGTCAATATGGAATGAGTCTATTCGGAGAGCGTCTAGTTCCTGTACTAACTCTTTTAAGGATTTATCTTGATTGGAATATAGAGAAGCAGAAATTTTCAAAACAATTGGGCTTAACAGTAGAATTTGTTGCGGGCGCAAAGTTCTACATTTTCTTTCAATATCCCAGCCTGTGATAGGTAACAAGAAAAAACCACTTACGAGAATAGTAAGCGGTCAGTGATTTAGAAAAGCTAGAGTGATTATACTATTTGATGTTCAGCTCTGGAGATTTGTTCGCGTAACCGCTCGGAAAAGCCTAGCGTGGTACTCTTTACTTTTTTGGTTCGCCCTTTATACTTGGTACCTTCTTTTAACTTAGCGACCCCCCCCTGTTTGTATTCTTTCAGGTAGGCAATAAGCGTAGTCTTGGAGATTTCACAAATATGGCAAATTTCGTTGTGCGGAAGCCCCTTACCTTTCAAGTAAAGAGCTTCCATTTTTTGTTGTACTCGGGCACTAGAATTGTGAAACCGCTCGTAGCGAAGAGCTTCTATATCTTCCTCTTTAAATTGAATGCGAATCATAGATAGTAACTTTGAATGTGGTTGGGTTAAATCTGAACTTCTAATAGCACTAATATCCGCAATATTTGCCCTGCAAACCATCACCCCAGTTTCGGGATTTTTTAGCAAAAAGTGCGAAAGTAAGGGTGATCCCCTTACCCCCTTCTTACTGCTGGTGATTATTCATGCAAATATCTCCTTAATCCACGCTAAAGCTTAACTTCTCCGAAAGTCCAGAAACATCAGTGAAGCTTAACAAAAAAACCGCTCTCTCAAACGGTCGTAATATATGATTCGGAAAAATCTTAGTTCTGAAGGGTTAGCGTATAGGCTACTTTTAGTCCCGCAAGACCACAACAAGAAACCGAAGCGTATTCTAAGTTCATCGTGATTACTCCCGTAACGGGATCAACTACACTACCAGCCTGCGCTTCCATTGCTATATTTGTTCCGAAATCGCGAGAACCAGCAGCTACTGATATGTCATTGCAAATATCGGTAACGTTATACGCCACTGCGAAGCCACCCCCAAAAACATCCATTGTGATATCACTTATTGAGTATACCCCGGGCGAGACTGACGTAAGTGTAACCGTTTGACTAGTTAATTCACCATTCGGACAGCTTGTACACTCAGCCAGATAAGTACCGGCCAAGTAAGACGGGCAGGCGACCGGATAGTTAACGAATACTCGGTAGATAGATGCTGCCGAATTATCCAGCAAAGATGGACTCCAGCCACTGAGAAACCGACCGTCTTGCAGCCGAAAATCCGTCGTAATGAAGAATCCGTCACCTAACCCTAATGATGCGCGGGTAAGCACTTCATCAGGAAAGAGGTTAATCAGGTCATCTACGCCTAAATCATACGTTTTCGGCCAACTACTTATTGATTCTAACATTTGCTTGTGGGTAGTCCCTTCCGATGCATCGGTGTAGGTTACAGTTACCTCTAACGCTTCTACCGGAGCAAACTCCAAATCGCGCCCCTGCTCGTCGGTCATGCTCACGGTAAAAATGTACTTTCATAAAAATATAAATTAGGTTGATAAGAAGCACCAAGGCTGGCGTACCAAGCTCATTCGGCAGGCCAAGTATGTCGATACACAAAGTTGGGTATTCTTTAGCAGCTAATACATCCCGCTTTTTAGGGTATTTTTGCAAGGAGTCCTAGTAATGCATTATCTGACTGAATGTGGTCTTTCTTATTTTTTCTTTAATGAGGATAGTACCTACCTATCATCTCACCTCTGGAATTATCTCCAATTGCTTTAAAATAAGCAAGTCCAAATTTGGCAATATGAAAGATCATCTTTCAGGATTTATCGCAATAAGTTATGAGAATAGTTTAACTGCATCCACTCAATATTTCCCCTCTATTGGGGGGTTTAGCTTCTTGCAATTTCTTTCAGGAGCTACTCCCCCTAAATAGGGGATATGATTTTGAGCACTTATCCCCTCTTTTGGAATAGAAGATTGGTAAATCCTCTCCATATCATAACTTTTTAGCTATTTCCATCCCCCACAAGGTTAATTAGACACATTGTAAATACCCTATGATTAGGGGATACCTTAGTCTATGAGATAGCCGTAACCTACTATAAACAAACCCAACCTCACATGCTATTGCCTATTTTGCTGTTACCCAGGTTGACTTCCTTACTTGCTGTCGTGTTAATGTTTCCGTACTCACTACTAGCGGCAACGTCCCAGCCCATTTTCATGCTAACCAATGGGCAGACCTACGTTGAAATTCCCTTTACTTTTGTGAATAATTTAATTGTGGTAGAGGTAGTTGTAGCGGGTAAAAGACCTATGAATTTCATTCTAGACAACGCCACTACCAATCCGGTAATTTTTCATAAAGACTATATCCGGGGCTTACCTTTAGCGTTGGGAAATAAAATCACTGTCCGAGGGGCTGGGAACGGAAAATCAGTGCGAGCTACGTTAATCTCAGGAACATCACTTCATCTATCCGGAGCAGCAACGGACCGGATTGGCATGGCGGTGCTAGATAAAAATCCTTTTGCCCATTTTAAAGGGGGGCGTAAAAAAATTCATGGGCTGTTAGGGTCTACCCTGTTTCGTAGTTTCGTTGTGGAGATAGACTATCCTCGTCAAGTGCTTCGCCTGCATGAGTACGAGAACTTCTCAGTAACGGATAATTATCAATCGCTACCCATGGAAGTGGTGAATGGCCGGCCTTATCTTTCGGCATTGGTGCAAGGTAAACTAGCTACTATGGAAATGAACCTCATGCTGGATTTAGGGTTTAACAACGCATTACTGCTTCAGCTTTCGGACTCACTTATTCAGAAGTTAATAATCAAACCTAGAATCGCTAAGGTAGGAGTAGGCATTAATGGTATTTTAAAAGGAAAGAAAGGAGCAGTCAATTCTGTGCTTATTGGTCCCGGTTACTACGAAAAAGTAGCCACTATTGCACCATCCGCCCGAAGTCTGCCAAAACAAGAGCTTTCGCCCGGAGTATTTCGTATGGGTTCGATCGGTAACACAATGTTCAGGGGAACCTCTATTATATTTAACTATCCCGAAGAGAAATTTTACATTGCTTGCCCAGAACCCTTATTGGCCAAACAGGAGAAAAAGCTTGGTAGTGATATCAAACCGATAGAGCAGGAAAAGTTGGTATTTTGATATTAGGTTTGGGTTTTGCAAGTCAGAACCCTAAACTATAACACACTAACACTATGTTAGATCAATCGCTGCTTAATAGCTTTTTCAATAGCATCGGCTTTACTATTTACCTGAAGCTTACCGTAGATGTTTTTAATATGCGATTTGATTGTTTCTTTATGCACGAAGAGGTCATTAGCAATAGCCGAGTAGCTTTTACCCTTCGCTAGTAGTTCCAACACTTCCGTTTCGCGAGAGGTAAGGGGCGAATTAGTATTCTTCTGAAAAGACTGAACCACCATGCGGGCAATCTGACTGCTCATAGGAGCTCCCCCTTTTTTTACCTCAGTAATTGCATCCAAAATTTTGGAGTGCCCCGCATTCTTAGTGATATATCCACTAGCTCCGGAACACAATGCCTGAAACACCAGCTCACTATTAGCATGCACCGAAATAACCAAGATATTTACTTCAGGTAGCAGTTTTTTAATTCGGCGAATACCTTCTACCCCGTGCATTCCGGGCAACTCTAAATCCATTAAAATAATATCAGGACGATCGCTCGATATGTTTTTGATAGCATCCTCACAGTTCTCATAGGTATTAACTACTCGATGTTGGCTCACGCTGCTGATGAGTAGGGCAAACCCATCGCGTACCACGTCATTATCTTCAATAATCGTAATTTTGGTTTCTTGGGTAGTTATTGATAAGTTATTCATAATTGGTTATACGTAGTTACTGAGTTAAACGCCTATCAATTTTCTACCCCATTTTGGGTGATTTTTCCCCGCAGACTTACCGTAGTTCCTCGCTGGTAAGCTGACTTTAGCTGGAACACCAGGCGGATTTTTCGAGCGCGCTCTTGCATGTTTTTTATTCCCCGAAAGGTTTGCTGAGGCGAATGTGAATCAAAACCAACTCCATTGTCTTGCAGCGTAGCTTCAAACGCATTATCGCATACGCGGAACTCTAACTGAACGGTATTTGCCTGGGCATACTTTAAAGCATTGGTCAGTGCTTCTTTAAATATTAAAACGATTTGGCGACTCCATCCAGAAGCAAGTTTGAGTCCTTGCTGTTCTTCACAGGTTTCAAAGTTAGCTAAAAAAGACACTCCGGTATTCTCGAAGAGTTCCTCACCAAAGTCCTTCAGATTAAAGTATACCTCCTGCACATTATCATTCCTCGGGTCAATTGCCCAGATAAAGTCTCGGGTGCCGTAGAAGAGGTTTTTAGAAGCAGTATCAATCTTAGTAAGCAAACTGCCAATGCCATTGGTAGGTGTTCCTAACTTGCTTTGAATAATTTGAGAAAGCACCGAAATGCTAGCCAGGTTATTTCCCATTTCATCGTGAAAATCCTGAGCTACTTTTTTACGAACTTTCTCGATTTCTTGGGTTAGCTTTACTTTTTGGGTTATATCTCGGCTAGAAGAAATGAAGTGAATCAGTTGCTGATTTTCATCGAATATTGGCTTCAAAGACGTTTCGTAGTAACGATAGACTCCCTCGGTGGTCATAAATCGTAATGTGGTACTGGCCAGTTCTTGCTTAGCCAGCACCTGTTGTCGAAAGGTATCGTAGGGTTCTCGATCGTCGGGATGCAAAAACTCAAATGATGTTTTACCTATCAGATTCTCCGGATTGTGCCCGGCTACCTCTCTGATGCGAGGCGAAACATAGGTGTAGTCCATGTTCAAATCTTGAAGCGTGATAATATCTTGGGTATTTTCGGCCAAAAATCGGTACTTTTCTTCGCTGCCCCGCAAGGCAAACTCAACTTGCTTTCGCTGGTCAATATCCATTAGACTACCGCTTATGCCCACCGGATTCCCCGCTGCATTTCGCTCAGCGCGTGCTGATACTTTACCCCAAATAATCGACCCATCTTTTCTTACTACACGTAGCTCTTCTTCTACAAAAGGAATATCACCCGCTAACATTTTTTGTTGGTAGATTAAATACTTCTCCTGTTCTTCGGGGTGAATGATTACTAAGTAATTCTGTCCCAGGCTTTCTTCTATTGAATAGCCGGTAAACTCTTCCCACCTCTTATTTAAGAACGTAAAGTTTCCATCCGGATCAGATTTAAAAATCACTTCTCTGAGGTTATTAACCAATAAACGATATTCCCGTTCTTGACGTGCTACCCGCCTCTGATGCTTTTCCCGAAGCTGCACTTCCTCCGCTAACTGGCGAGTTGATTCTTCTAATTCATACGTGCGCTGATGTACTCGCTCTTCCAAGTTGTCGTTCAAATTCTGAATTTCCTGGGTACGTTTGTTTACTTCTCGTTCCAACTCCTTTCTTTGTCTTCGCTCTTTCCGCAGATTCCATATCGCGTACGCGCGTATTAATAGAATGACAAATACTGCTAACCCCAGGTAGAACCACCAAGTTTGCCAAAAAGGGGGAGATACACTAAAAGCAAATTCCAACGGGCTACTCCAATTTCCTCGAGCATTTTGAGCCCTTACTTGAAACGTATATTTACCCGGAGGTACGTTAGCATATACTGCTTCAGTACGCCGGGTAACGGGTGACCAAGCTTCATCAAAATTATTGAGTTTGAACTGATAACGAACTTTTTCAGCATCGAATAAACTAACCCCCTGGTAGAAGAAGACAATATGATTTTCTTGGTAGGAAAGGGTTAGATTCGTTGGTATCTGAAACCAAGTTAGCACACTGTCAACGTGTTCCTTCCAGTCTACCGCTTGGTACTGTAGCTGTATCTCCGTTAGGTGAGGCACCGGGGGAGCTAATTGTTTTAACTGACTACTGGGTTTGAATTTATAGGCTCCATCTACTGTTCCAATCCAAATGCTCCCGTCTTCATCTACAAATGAAGCATTGGCGTTGGCTTCCATTCCGCAAAAACCATCGTTTTTGCCATAATTCATCATCTGTTGTACCTCTCCTTGTCCATCAAGTAGCAAGCGGTACACTCCCCGCTGGGTTCCCATCACCAGGCTTCCGTCCTGAGCAATCTCCATGCTGTAAATCATGCCAGGCGGCACATCCGTTTTCTCATGCATCATCTGCAGTTCACCGGTTGGGAAGTGATAACGAAACAGTAAGCCGTTGACCGTAGAAAACCAGAGACTTTGGTTGTTATCTACCACCATCGTTAGAATGTACTCATTTTGCGCGGCAGCACTGTTTAATAAAGGAGTATAGTTCGCGCCATCCCAAATATACACCCCTTCCTTGGTGCCAAATACCATCCGGTGGTCGTCCATTTGATCGATGGTGGTAATAGCCGACTTGCACTGATTACCGCTTTCACCCCCTATAGAAAGAAACAGCCCATCTCGGTACTGTATTACCCCCTGAGCAGTCCCAAACCAGAGATTGTTATCGTGATCGCGGAAGGAAGAAAGAATTCGCCGATTAGGCAGCTTATCGGGCGGAATGCTATAGAACGATTTTCCGTCGTAGCGAGTAAGACCATAGCCTGAACCAAACCATAAATTCCCTAGACTATCTTCTACGCTACAGTGAATAAAATCGTTGGTTAGTCCTTCTTTTGGGCCGTAGTGATGAACTTTTTCACCATCGTAGCGATCAAGACCACCGGGAATATAACTAAACCAGTGATCACCCTGCTGATCTTTAATTATTGAAAAAACTGATTTTTCGTATAATCCGTGTTCCGTACGAAGATAGGTAAACGTTTCACTACGAAATTTATACATTCCTTCATCGAAAGAACCAAACCAAGTATTTCCTTCTCGATCCTGGAAGATATCCCGCACAACCGATCCATCCAACCCATAACTCTTCGGGTCAATTTTACCCGTTTTTGAATTAAAGTGGAAAACACCGTTAGCCGTGGCAGCCCACATGTGCTCTTCGGCATCAGACATAAGAGAGAAGACAATCCCCGGTAAATCCCCCTGAAATGTAAACTTACGAAATACAGTATCTTCGGGCTGGTAAGTAAATAGGTCCTGTTCGCTAGTTAGCCAGAACTGACCGGAATTATCGCGGTATAGCCCATTAAAGTTCGGTTGGCTCGTGTGAGTCACCGGGAGCATTTTCCACTCTGTCCCGTTAAAATTAAGTAAATCTCCGTCGTAAGTAGTAGCCCAATAGGTATTGGGTGAAGTCTGCACCATGCCGGTGATATACTTCTCGGCCAAGATGTCCGGAACGGGTAGTAAATCAATAGTATCCGAACTCCAAAAAGCTAATTGATTTTGGGGCAGTAGCAATAATAACCGCCCGTCGCTATGTTCAAATATGCGCCGTACTTCTAGTGCTTTTCCGGAGTGATTATTCACCGAATGAGCGGTGAAGGTGTGCCCATCGTACATGGTTAGCCCATTGTAGGTGGCAATAGCTAATTGCTTACCAGATGTTTCCAAAACATGGGTAACGTAACTGCTTGAGAGCCCATCTTGCATACCAAAATTCTGAAAATTCTGCCCATCGAAACGACTCAACCCACCCGAGGTAGCTACCCACAAATAGCCGAAATGATCTTGAGCAAAGTGATTTACTGATGTCTGTGGTAATCCTTCTTCAATAGAATAGTGAGCAAAACTATAGTACTGGGCTAGTGAATTGGTGGGACAAAGCCCATATATTGCAACCAGTAGAAGCAGCAACTTTTTTTCAAAAGGAAAGAAATATAGATTTAACATGAAGGTTGTCAATCACTTATAACCTTAAAGATAGCTATTTCTCTTGAGATATGCGGAGTAGGATTAGCGCAATTATCTACCCCAAATTGGGGGATTTCGTGCTGAAAATTTAGGCTAACCATGCTTGCCTTTCCTAATAGATTCGCGAAATTTGATCCAAAACTAAACCTACCCCTTCCATCGAACCGATTCAGAAGCGTTTAAGCGAACCTTTCAGTCAACCTGAACAGTACTACTTATTACTGATTGTGGTACTGCTCTTCACCTCATTCTTTATAAATCTGGGGGTGGCTCCCCTAAAGCATGAAGAACCCCGCCGGGCGTTGGTTGCTCTGGAAATGTTGTTCCGCGGAAACTGGATTGTCCCCACTGAAGTGGGTGAGTACTACTACAAAAAGCCGCCAATTTACAATTGGGTAGTTATTGGTGGGTTCAAACTATTTGGAAATTATTCGGAGTACGCGGCCCGATTTTTTTCTATTCTTTCTTTTTTGGGAATGGGCGTATTAGTTTTTCTGATGGGCCGACGCTACGTTGACACTTATTTTGGTATTTATGCCGGATTGCTTACTTGGATAATGGCCGATGTGCTGTTCTACTTTTCGGCTACGGCGGGCGAGATCGATCTATTTTACTCGTTCATCACCCTAGGCAGTTTCTTTACTATTTTTCATTTCTACCAGAAGCAGCAGTTTTATCTATTGTTCATTATTACTTATGCACTAGGAGCGATTGGAACGCTTACCAAGGGACTACCTTCACCCGTGTTTTTAGCCATATCATTAGGAGTTTTCTTTCTGTACAAGGGAAGGCTTCGATATCTTTTTAGTCTAGCCCACTTGGCTGGAATTTTAGTTTATCTACTGATAGTAGGCGGGTATTTTTGGTGGTACGATCAGTATCATCCGTTTACTAATTACTTCACTAGTGAAGACTCGCTGTGGTCACAAAGCAGTGACCGAACGATGCTGAAAAACTCGGTTTTCACACTTATACCTCACTTGTTATTGTTTCCGCTAGAAACGCTAAAAAATATAGCACCCGCTTCGTTATTGCTACTTTTTACAATCAGAAAAGGTTTTATTACTGAGCTTAGGCGACAACCATTTATACTTTTTTCTTTAATATTATTTATTAGCAATATTGCTATCTATTGGATTTCGCCGGGTACTCGTTCTCGCTACGTGTATATGCTGTACCCTCTGCTGGTTATCGTTCTAACTTTTGGGTATACCAGCTTTCCCAAAGCTACCAGTCACCCACGTTTCCGATGGCTGTACGGTATTGTTTTAGGGCTAATTATTCTGTCTGGGCTTACCTGCCTAGCCCTACCCTTTATTCCCCAACTAGCTGATATTTCCGGAATAGTTGCCGTATCAATTGTAGCTACGCTGGCCATAGCAGCATTGCTGATTGTTCATCTAAAGCAACCAACTTTTGCTCTGCCCAACGTAATTTTATTGTTTGTACTGCTTCGATTTGTGTTTGCTAGCGTTATTCTTCCTTACCGGGCTCAAGAGGGCAGTGCCGCTCAGGATAAAGCCGATGCTTACCAAATTGCCGAGATTACTAAAAATGAGCCTCTTTTTCTTTTTGAAGATTCTCGCTGCTCGCTGACTACCGTTTTTTATTTAGAGCGGGAGCGCACTGAAATACTTAGAAGGGACGAAACGGTAAACAATCACTACTACTATTTAGCCAATCGCTCGCTACTAGATGATAGGATGTACGAGGTTTTTTATACTTTTGCCTACGGAGATCAAGAGTTTGTCTTGTTAAAGTTTCGTGACCCCTAACCCTACCCAAGTTAATCCGCAAAAATCAGTAATTCGCCGTCGGCTTAGTTTTTTTTTAAAACTCTTGCTGTCGGCTACGGCCTTATTTTTTGTGTTCAGAAAAATTGATGCTCAGGAAGCGTTACAGACGTTCCTCCAAGCTAATCCGATCTACTTGGTGCTGGCCTTCTTTGCATTCAACCTATCTAAAATTGCAGCAGGTTGGCGATTTAAAGCTTACTTGAAAGCACTGGGTATCCACATTAGCAATCGCTACAACATTGAGTTACTATACTTAGGTATGTTCTATAACCTGTTTTTGCCCGGTAGTATTAGTGGCGACGGTTATAAGGTATATTTACTGAAGCAGCAGTTTGATGTTAAAACTAAACAGCTAATTGGGGCAACTTTGCTAGACCGACTAAGTGGCTTGGCCTTATTGTTAATCATGGCCGGTGGCTTTTTACTTTTCAGCTCCTTTAGCAGTGGCATTTCTTACTTTGATACGGCGGTAATTATTTTGATTGTAGCGGTTTTACCGACCTTTTATTTCTTTACCAAATTACTTTTTCCTCAACTCACCTCTGCTTTCGGAATCACCACTTTTTGGTCGTTTTGGGTACAAGCTGGGCAAGTACTTACGGCGGCACTACTGTTAATAAGCATTGGTGTAGAAGCCTATTATCTAGATTATCTTACCTTGTTTATGGTTTCCTCAGTAGTAGCGGTACTACCATTTACCATCGGTGGAGTAGGTGCTCGGGAATTAGTATTTTTGTATGGCTTTCAATATTTAGAAATTCAGCAGGAAACAGCTATTACCTTTACCCTACTTTTCTTCTTAAGTACTGCGTTATCTTCACTATTGGGGTTGTTTGTCTCGATTAAAAAGACAACTGAAAGCGGTTAAGAGCCAGTCGCATCTTGACTAAGCCACTGAACAATTTCATCCTTGTTATTAGTAGTCCTTCGTAATCTAAGGTAGCTTGTGACATAGAATTTAGTGCTTGAATAAGTACTTTTTTCGCAGTATGGTTTAACTCTTCTACATTGGTAAAATAGGGTCAAATAGTAGATAGTATGGCTTTCACTTCTAGCAAATCCGTTAGCGTTTGTCGCTCTACTCGCACAAACAATTTCGAGTGATCAGGGTTAAATGCTCTTCCCTGCCAATCTTATTGATTCTAATTGGGTGGAGATTCGGAATGATGGTTGAGCCGATTATCAGTACTTAATCCCCAAGCAAAGCGCACCCAGGTTTTGGGTTGCAGCAGGCAAGTAAGCATAGAGTGATAGTTTTGCCGAAGCTTATCCATTCCGGCGACTGGCTCGTGAATAGCCGAAAATGGACACCCAACGTTATCGGCAGGTGACCAGTGGTTCGGTGCACACAGATGAATCGTAGAAAGGTAATCACTCTAGCCTGAGAGTTGCCAAATTGCTAAATCTTCCGGAACCTGATCGACTAAAGCATCAAATACGGATTGATAGTTAGTCTCCAATAACAGTCCCTCCTCAACACTCCAGCGAATCAGCGTATCTCGCAAATGATTTTTAAGTTGGCTGACACCGTGCGCATGTTGATCGGTAAAGTAATTCGGATACTCAACAGCCAATCGCTGCGCTATGGATTGGTTGATCCTATGTAGCGTTTGAACTAACTCGTTGCTTTGCCGGTAGTACTTAGTAATGTCTTCCTTCCGGCAGGCCTGCTTGTTTTGCATGAAGCGAGAATAATCTCGATCGATTTGGAAAATACGCTGGTCAACCAATCTGTTTCCAAAATCTGTTTCTAGGGACTTCAAACCCGGCGAAACAGAGTACTTACTGGATAGAAAGGGAAGATACTTAGCGAGAGTTGCTAGTAACATAAATTATTTACCCTATTGCATTATCGGAAAGTGCGCCGTTACCAACCCTCAGCGTACTGCTGAAAATGAATAATCTCCTGCTGGCATTCTTCTAGCTCATAGTCATTAACGTCCCACTGTTCGCCTTCTTCCATTCCTAGCCAATCCAGCATATCATCATGTTCAGGGTTTTTAGGGTCATTTACCGCTTCCACCAGCATGTAGTAGCCATAAATACCGCCGCAGTCTTCGGGCGGACAAGCTCCTTTTCCCTGCAAGCAGCGAGGGGCCGTGATCTTCTCATCCGTGATTTTTTCTACCAGCACCGTATGCGACCAACTATCGCCAAAATCGTACTCGTAATTTATTTTCTGCTTTTCTTGCGTTAGCTGCGACCGGATGGGTATTTTCCGGGCATCCTGGGTTTCTACCCCCGCAAAATCATCGTTGAACGGAATACCAATATCCTCACCTCGGCGACCCAGAGGACGAAAAGCGTACAAGTGAGCATTTTCCCAGCCCATCACTGCCTGAATAACGGCGTGCAATTCGTGAAAGCTGAATTTATCAGGTATCAGCACGCGCCGCCAAATGGGTGGCTTACGGCTGCCATCCAGGGTTATCTTAAGTTGGTAGGCCATGGTTTTTGGTAGTAAGTGGCTTGAATATTTTAGTTTTCAGGCAAAGCAAACGCTACGTACTGGTCGCCTCGTTGCTCAGTAATTTTTCCCCCACCGGCTGGAATTACAACATACTGCTTGCCATTTACCTCATAGGTGCAGGGAGTCGCCATTCCCGCAGCCGGAAGCGAATATCGCCATAGTTCTTCTCCGGTAGCTGAGTTAAACGCTCTGAACTGGGAGTCCTTACTAGCTCCAATAAAAATCAGCCCTCCGGCAGTCACTACCGGGCCACCGTAATTCTCCGTGCCGGTAGGGGTGCCGCCTTGCTCTATCAGCTCGGAAAATTCACCTAAAGGCACTTTCCAGAGTATTTCACCTTTATTTAAATCAATAGCATTTAGGGTACCCCAGGGTGGTTTTACGGCGGGGTAACCATCAGAATCTACAAAGCGATTGTAACCGGTATGATTGTAGCGTAGTTGACCGACTTCTTTCTCAGATACAGTTTGTACCGCCATGTCGTCGGTTTGCTCTTTATTCAATAAAAACGCAGTAACGGCGTCCGTTTGGGTATCGGTTAGGTAAGCAAAGGAAGGCATCGCTCCTTTTCCATTTCGTACCATGTTGTGCACCTGACCTTCATCCAGTCGGTCCGCTAAATTTACTAAAGAAGGGGCGTTACCATGAAAGTTAGAGCCTTGCAGTTCGGCTCCGTGGCAACCCATACAATTTCCTTGGTAAACATTCTGCCCTAGTGCAATCAAATTTTTCGGCGCCTCTTGGGCTTGCTCCACCATCGTTAGAATCCAGGGCATCTCGTTGGCATTCACGTACAAAACTCCGGTGTTTGGGTCGTATCCAGATCCACCCCATTCTCCCCCACCATCGAAGCCAGGGAAAATAATGGTTCCTTCGGTACTGGGTGGCACGAACTGCCCATCGGAACGAATCGTTTCAAATACGGCTAATAGCGAATCGCGAGAACTAGCGTTCGGATTAATGTCCTCGGCGGTCATTCGCTGACGGGCAAATGCGGGAGGTTGGGTCGGTAGCGGCTGAGTAGGCCAGGCTTGTTCGCCAATCAAATCTGACTCTGGGTAGGTTTGCTCCTCAATTGGAAACAAAGACTCTCCGGTTTCGCGATTGAATACATATACGTGACCCGACTTCGTAATTTGGGCTACTGCATCAACCTGTGCACCATTATGATTGATAGTGACCAGTGTAGGCGGAGCGGGCAAATCCCGATCCCAAATATCGTGGTGTACGGTTTGAAAGTGCCACACCTTTTCGCCAGTATGAGCATTTAGTGCTACCAAGCTGTTGGCGTACAGATTCGCTCCTTTGCGGTTGCCTCCGTAAAAATCGAAAGCAGCTGAACCTAAGGGCACAAATACAATTCCTCGTTCTTCATCTAAAGTCATTCCCGTCCAGTTATTAACTCCACCAATAAACTTATAAGCGGTAGAATCTTCCCAGGTTTCGTGCCCCGGCTGGCCGGGTTGGGGAATGGTATGGAATATCCAAGCTTGTTCGCCCGTTCTGATATCGAACGCCCTAATATGACCGGGGGCCGCCGGAAGTCGTTCGGAATTCAACGCTCCCATAATAATCAAATCTTTGTAGATAGTGCCAGGGGCATGATAGCGGTACGACAGCCCCTCCACGTCTCTGCCTAACCCCTTTCTCAAATCGATATACCCCTCGTCGCCAAAATCAGCTAGTGGTTTTCCAGTGAGGGCATCCAATGCATAAAGTTTTTCTTCGGCGGAAAAAATGAGCCGACGATCTTCGCCATCTGCCCAATAGGCTAGTCCCCGGGTAAAGCTCACTTGGTCGGTTCCCTGAAAAGGATTGAACTCCCATATTGGCTCACCAGTAGCCGCCTGTATGGCGAAAATTTTCATGCCGGGTGAAGCTCCGTACAAAATAGTATCAACCACCAGTGGATTACACTGAATGTAGTTATCTTCACCAATATCACCAGAAGCGTACGTCCAGGCTACTTCCAGATTTTGAACGTTATCTCGGTTAACCTGTCCTAAGGATGAATAATGCGTACGGGCCGGATCGCCCAAATAATGACTCCAACTTTCATATCTATTAACGCTTTCGCGATCAGCCTCAGTAATCTCGGAGATTTGACACGATACAATGATTGAAAAAAGTAAAACCCAAGAATATAAATTACGAAAAACCATACTTTTCCTTTACTACATTTACTATAACCGCTAAATTTAAAAAGAAAATATTACTTCTGCTTATACTTTCTTCTCTCGAGCATATTTCAACCAAATTAGGCTAATACGCCCCCTACTAGCAATTTGAACCGACTTTTTTTATCCATACCCTTTACTCCTCCGTGTTATTAGCCCTTATAGAACTACTTATTTAGCAAAAAATCACACTACGGTATACATTAGAATTAACTAATACATTACCTATACTTTTATTAAAATTATTTCCTCTCCGTATTTACTATTATTCTTTATAGAAAATAAATGAATATTACTTCACCTATGACCTAACAACTCAAACTATTGTTAATCAGGCACTTACTATAAATGTTTTTTTAATTTCAATACCAAGTAGAATATAATTAGTAGTAGTTCATTTGTACTTCACCTAATTACGCTACCGCATAATATTACTTTCCAGCCTCCGAATACTAAACCGTAACTAACTGAATCACACTGATTTTTATCAAAACTTACGTTGTAGCTTCAACCTATTTTATAACACTCCTTATTACAATAACTTGCAAAGGCTTATTATGTAAAATTGATGTCGGCGAAGTTGTATGAAGTTAACATACTTCCGCCTTCCATATGTTTATGAATAGACTGATTGTACAATACATTCTACTATTTGCCTTCAGCTTTGTGTCTTCGGTAGCAGTTTTAGCTCAAGACAGTAACAAGCAGGTGGCCGAAGAGTTTGTAGAGATTGGCGACGAGATTTACTATGTTCAGAAAGCCCCTGAACAAGCCAAGGAGATGTATATCCAAGCGGCTCAGCTCGATCCAAACAATGTTAAGGCCAACTTTATGGCGGGCAAAACTATTGTTGAAACAGTAAACAAAGGTGAGGCTACTCCTTACTTTCAACAAGTTTACCAATTAGATGCTGACTACCGATTTGACTTACTATACTCAATTGCCCGTGCTTATCAGTACGGGTTACAGTTTGAAGATGCTATTGAGTATTACAATCGCTACTTAGAAAAGCTAAGCCAAGAAAAAGATTATCGGGGCGAAGATAAAATTCCAGCCAACCAAGTGAAGCGCCGTGTCTATGAATGTGAGAATGGATTGGAATTTGTGGCTAATGCTCGGAATTTTATTATTAAAAATATTGGCAGCAGTATAAATTCTAGTGGTCTGGATTACGCCCCAGTAATTAATGCCGACGAGACGATGATGATCTTCACCTCGCGCCGAAGGGAAAACAATCTCAATGAAAACGTATTTGATGACAACTTCGCTTACGAAGATATCTTTATCTCTTACAAAGAAAATGGCCAGTGGGGATCTGCTAAAAACATAGATGAGCCAGTAAACACCTTATATTTTGAATCAAACCTAGCGCTATCGGCTGACGGAAAGCAGTTATATGTATACCGTGATGAAAATAATGGTGACATTTACGTATCAGACCAACGATCTGACGGAAGTTGGTCGGAACCTGAGCCGGTTAGTGACAATATAAACTCTACTTATTCTGAAAATTCAGTTACTGTTTCCCCCGATGGGCAAACGCTCTATTTTTCTAGCGATCGGCCCGGTGGCTTCGGAGGGCTAGATCTTTACAAGTGCGAAAAAGATCGGCGGGGTGAGTGGGGCAAAGTAACTAATTTGGGCGAAACGGTAAATACTCCCTATGATGAGGACGGAGTATTTATGGATTTTGACGGTAAAACGCTCTACTTTAGTAGTAGAGGCCGAAAAGGAATGGGGGGATACGATATATTTAAATCCGTTTATAAGGCCGAGGATGACAATTGGAATGATCCTGTTAACCTTGGTTACCCAATCAATACTCCTGATGATGATATTTACTTTGTAAGTACGAAAGATGGTAAGCGGGGGTACTTCTCAACGGTACGCAATGATGGAGTAGGCTACTTAGATATCTACATGGTAGAAATTCCTGACCAAACTGAAGAGTTAGCGAATAAGCTAGATCAGAAGAACCAAAAGCAATTAACTGATGAAGGCGGGCTGACAAACCGTAATATTGGGCAGGTTAATCAGCAGAAAAACAATGCGCTTCAACCGGTACAGTTGTTATTAAAGGTAGAGGACGGATCTAACCAGCAAGCTTTAGAAGCCCAGGTTTCGCTGAAAGGGAGCGATGAAAATGAGGCTCTTACACCGCAAAAGGTAGCTAAAGGTATTTATCGTTTCGATATTCAGAACAACCAAACAGTGGAATATGCGCTTGCTGTAGAAAAGCCCGGCTACATTTACAAAAGTGTGAAGGTAAGCATTCCGCCGATGGCGAATAAGCCGCAGGAGTTCCGTAAGAAGATTACGCTAGACCCTGTGGCCCAAGTAACCACGAACTACCGAATGGTGCTTAACTTTGTATACTTCGATTTTAACAGTGCCCAATTAGAAGACAGATCGCAAGCAGAGCTAAACCGGCTTAAAAACTTTTTAGACGAAAATCCAGGAGTGCGGGTAGAAATTGCCGGTCATACCGATAATATTGGTCCCACTACCTATAACAAGACCTTGTCACAAAAGCGAGCGCAGGCTATTGTTAATTATTTAGTCGAACAAGGTATCGCTGTGGAACGTCTTACTGCCCAAGGCTACGGCGAATCCGACCCAATTGCCAGTAATGACGATGAAACTGAAGGACGCGAGCTCAACCGTCGGGTAGAGATGCGAGTGCTAGAATCCCGCACTATTGCCAACCAGTAGGTAATACTTACTCAGCAAAGTTTTGAGTACTACCCTCCTATTCCGGAGAACAAAACCTTAATATAGGCCGTTGGATAGTCGTACTAAATTAGCATCCCCCCTCCGGGTTGTTTGTAGACTATGGCTGTTATTCCGTATAAAGATCAATCGTCTTCTAAAAAAGAACAGGTAGCGCAGATGTTTAACAACATTAGTAAGCGTTATGATCTGTTAAATCATTTACTAAGCGCAGGAATTGACATCTACTGGCGAAAAAAGGCTATCAAATTACTCAAGCCTTATCAGCCTAAACACATATTAGATGTTGCTACCGGCACCGCTGATTTTGCTATTGAAGCGCTCGCATTAAATCCCGATAAGGTAATTGGGATTGATATTTCCGACGGAATGCTAGATATGGGTCGCGAGAAGCTAAAACGCCGTCATTTGGATAATCGGATTGAACTTCGATTGGGCGATTCGGAAGGTTTACACTTTGATGATAATACGTTTGATGCGGTGATCGTTGCTTTTGGGGTACGCAACTTTGAAAATCTACATACTGGTCTGAAGGATATGTGTCGCGTACTAAAGCCTAATGGACGGCTGGTGGTGTTAGAATTCTCTAAGCCTACTCAGTTCCCAATGAAGCAATTATATAACTTTTACTTTAAGAATGTTTTACCGCTTATTGGTAACATTATTTCTAAAGATCAGTCGGCTTATACTTATTTGCCCGAGTCAGTGCAGGCTTTTCCAGATGGACAGGCATTTTTACAAGCATTGCAACAAGCGGGCTATACCGAAACACGATGCAAAGCACTTACATTTGGCATAAGCTCTGTGTATAC
>NZ_JBARYM010000124.1:0-6866 GCF_049647865.1 Tunicatimonas sp.
CGCTAATATATGAGACGCATATTCCCCCGTAACGTGCAGTGGCTGTTAGTAGCTTTCAGAAAACAGCGCGGGCCACCGCTGCCGTAATTGTAAACTACGAAAAAGGGTATACATTTTAATGGCCGGATCATCAGGATTAGCGGCTAACTGCTGCGCGTTAGCTAACGTATCAGTGTTTTGAACGAACTGCTTAAGCAAATACGTGCGAGATGAGTAGTCTACTGCGCGACGATTATCAGGATCAACCATACTCAAATCCCAAAATTCAGTGCCTTGGTAGATATCGGGAACGCCAGGGGCCATTATTTTTAGCACAGTTTGCCCTAACGAATAAGCTACCGATTTACGAGCCAGTGGCCGAACGAAATTGGTAAGCTCTTCTATAAAATCTGGGTCGCTAAGAATGCCTTTGGCAAAATCTATTAGACTTTTTTCGTAGTCGGAATTTGGAGATGACCAGGTAGTATTGGTTTTTGCTTCGCGTACTGCTTTTTCTAAGTAGTTACCGAGGCGTTCGGCATAATTGTCTTCCAGCGGAGAAATATGAAGTGGGTAGGTTCCGACTAACGTCTGATAAATAAAATAAATGTCATTATCTGTGGGGTAATGCTTTCCGGCTACGTTAGTACAGTACGTCTGATGCTGTTTTTTCCACTTTTTACTTACATCGGCCCACTGCGCTACCTGCTCACTTAGCACATTAATTCGGATGCGGGCATCTTCACCCCGCTTAGTATCGTGGGTAGCCGTAGCATTCATAGTAAGCAGTGACCGTGACTGTAGCCATTGGTGCAATTCATCGATCGTCATTCCCAAATGATCGGGACTATCGCCCACTTCATTGCGTGAAATCAGCCGATAGTACTGGTAAAAAGTTGTATCTTCAATACCTTTAGCCGCTAAAGGGCCAGAAAATTGCTGACAACGCTGAATAAAGTACAGCGTATTTTTATTAACTTCTTCACTTTTATCAGGTACCCCATTGAAGATTATTCGTAGCGTATTGAGTGCTGGTAAAAGCTGCGGAACCTTCTCATTGGCTTTAGAAAATATTTCACCGAGTAGCTGAAGGGATTGTTTGGAAAGGGGAAGCTGATTATCGTAGATACGGTAGACCGGAAAAGCTACTAACACATGAGCTAATGCCTCTTGCAGTTCTTCAGAACTAGCCGTATTTGTGTCGGGAATAATCTCTAAGGTTTCTAGCAAACGAGTAAGGTTATTAAGCTCGCCCTGCATTCGTTCCCGGAGAATGAGCATCTTGTTATCGTAAACAATATCAGTGTAGGCCCGCTCTTCGGGTGTCCACTGCTGGTAAAGGTCACTCAGTTGATCAGATTGAGTACTGCTACTAAAAAAACGGTTAGCCTGCACTAAAAAATCGTAGCCCGTGGTTCCCTGAATAGGCCACTGAGTCGGAATTTTCTCATTCCCTTCGAGAATTTTCTCTACGACTAGGTAAGTATCCTTACCTACCAAATCACGAAGTTGATCCAAATACTGGGTAGGATCGAAAAGTCCATCAACGTGGTCGATTCTCAATCCCTGAAAAATATTTTTTTGGACTAGAGAATGCAGCAACTGATGATAATCTTCAAATACAGTAGGATTTTGCATGTTAAGACAAATGAGATCATTTACCGTAAAAAATCGGCGGTAGTAAATCTCTCCTTCAGTTGTTTTCCAGTAAACGAGTCGGAAGTGCTGCTTATCTAATAACTCTTTAATAAAGTCCTTACTATTGCTTAGCTGATCAATAGCGTCGGTAAGCATCAGTCGAAACTTATCTTCACAGAAAAGATTTAACCATTCGTTTTTAAACTGCTGCCACTTCTCAGGGTCAACTACACCGGTAGTATCCGGGGAAAAAGGTTGTAAAGCGACCAATAGCCTGGTTAGCTGAATCTTAGACTCTTGTTCGCCAACTTGGTCAATAATACTAGTAAGTAAGCCAGTATACGAAGTAGCGTTGAGAGGTATCCTATGTTCATAATATCGGACCACTAAACCCCGGTCGTCGTAAGAAAGGCGTATTTGATTAGACTCTAGCGCACTAATTAGCAATTCGCCTAAGATTGGGAACATGAGCTTCCCGTAGTTTTCCGGATTCTCGTTCCACCAATCAACGTCAAAATGCGTAAAAAATGGCGAACGCGGACCTAGTTCCAGTAGATTGGTAATCCAAGGATTATCGGTGTCAAACGCCATGTGGTTAGGCACAATATCCTGAACCCAGCCAATATTTCGCTGTTTAAGTTCCTGAGAAATTTTGGTCAATGATGCTTCAGTTCCAACTTCAGGATTGATATTGAGCGGATCCACTACATCGTAGCCGTGGGTACTGCCCAACCGGGCGGCCAGAATAGGTGAGGCATATATTGTTGAAACCCCCAACGCCTGAAGGTAATCTAGAATATCCTGTAATTTTTCCAGATTAAAATCCGCGTGGAGTTGCAGTCGATAGGTAGCTTGGGGAGTGTACATTGGTAATGAGCAGTTGGCAATGAACAGTTAGTCCGCCTTAGGCGAATGCAATGAACAAAGGCCGATGATGAATAATAATTAGTGATGAAAACTATGGATTGTCGCCCATTGAATGTAGACTAATCACCGCGATGCGGCAACTAGTCACCAATGAATAACCATCCAAAACTACGATAACTGAGGTACCGGAGCGTCGTCTACCACATGAATGTTAAGCTCTTTAAATAGTATTTCAAATGTGGTACACCAAGCGCGTGCCACCCCATCATCGTTATCGCGGAGCTGGCAATTATGACGGTAATTCCGATTATGCGCAGTGAACGCTATATTTTGAGCCTCCCACAAATCAGGGGTAAGTTGCACTTTCTTACAAGCCTGAATTAGTTGTACCACTTTGTGCATTAAATGCTCGTCTTCTGGGTTGTTCTTAAAGTTTCTCATAAGCTGGTTAATACGTTCGGCCGCTAAATGATCCAAACCAACTTTATCAATATCAACCGAAAGGTGTTCCAGACTATCAGCAAGCATATTGAGTTCTCGCATATTAATTTCATCGCTTTTTAGCAAGCGGCTTAAGTTAGCATTGACGGTAAACTCACCCGGAAATTTTAAAAGATTAGGAGGGGCAATACTGAGTTCCTTCATCGCTTGCAGCAGTGAGTAGTTATCCTCATAAACCCGGCGAAACGTACCTTCAACCGAGGTTAAGGTGTGCTCCAGTACCTGATCTAGAATCTTTTTCTGATCATCTTTAAACAAGTGCCAGAACGAATAATTGTGCGTACCAAAATGTTTATCTAGCAGTACAATAGCTTCGTGTACCCGGCTTTTCTTGAAAGCAGGAACTACTTCATCGCGCATTGCTTGAAAGGCCTCTTCACTATCAAATTCTCGCACACCGCCAAAAAGGTGGTGATCACCCAGGTGAAGTATGGCAAAGGTGATTTGAGATTCTTCTAGAGTTACTTCAGAATTCAGTACCGCCTTGCCAATGGCTAGTTTATACTTACCAGCTTCCAGCAATTCAAAGTTTTCAGCTTTGGCATCGTAACTGTACATGCGAGTTTGCTCGGGATACTCCGTGAAGAGCGAGGAAACCGCGTAATGAGCTCCCACTCGAGGCATATCAACTATTGATGGGCGAACAAATTTCTCGTAAGCTACCGCCGCGTTCTGATGATCAGGAATGTTACTTTCGGCTAAAGCTAGTAGTTCTAAAAAGTGACTTTCGTAATTCGTGCCAGTTACGTCTTCAATAAGTTGAAGTACCCGGGCCGCGTACAAAATATCCTGCATTGTCTCAATACCGGTAACTTCGTCAAAGAACCAGCCACAACTCGTGTACATCAACATAGCGTGGTGCTGTACCTCTAGCAGCTTCAAGATCGTAATCTTTTGCTGGTTAGAAAGGTCACCACCAAAATGATTATCGAGAAACTGCTCTACATTTTCGCGCGAACGATCTACGATCACGTCAATGTATTCGTTGCGTAGATGCCACGGATCTACCCCAAATGACTGAATTTCTTGCTCATAGATTGGGTTGACAGTATCGCGCAGCCAATCAAAGGCAGCCCGTAGTGGTTTCCGCCAATGCTGATGCCATTCTGGTCGGCCACCGGTATTTCCACCACCGTTCTCTGACCATCGCTCCAAATGAGGGGTGCTACTCCAAGCGGTGTTTTCTATAATTTTCGCCTCAAACTCGGGGGGGTGCTTTTCAAGAAACTCACCGTAGATAGTTAACGACACATTAGGGTCGTTATCAATTTGATTCAAACAGTAGGATAGGCCCATTTCGCCGTAGCGGTGGTGGTGACCGTAGCTTTCACCATCGGTAGCGATATGCATCATCTGCGGTTTCTTATCACCGTGGTCTAATTGATCCATCAGACGCGCAGCGAAGGCAGCTCCATTGTTCAACAGCCCTTCAAAAGCAATTCCCTGCGATACGGGGCCATCATAAAAAAATAGTGCGATAGATCGTCCTGAAGGAAGCTTACAAAGGTAAGGGCGACGAGGATCAACCTTAGCACCCGTGGCATCACGCCAGTCCTTCGCTCCAATTTTCCGAACTTTTAAAGCTTGGTAAGGAGAAAGTATAGTATATTTAATATCGTGTTTAGCTAGTACTTCCAGCGTATCTGTATTTACCGCAGTCTCTGGTAACCACATTCCTTCTGGGTAACGTTTGAAGCGAGATTCAAAATCTCGAATGCCCCAGAGCACTTGGGTCTCTTGATCTCGGGCGTTAGCGAGAGGAACAATCAGATGATTATACGCCTGAGCAATCGCAGAACCATGCCCATTAAATTGCTTTAGGCTTAGACGGTCTGCTTCCAAAATAGCATCGTACACATCAGGGGCCTCAAGATGCATCCATTGCAGCAATGTAGGCCCAAAGTTAAAGCTGATCTTCGCATAATTATTGATAATATCCTGAATGCGGCGCTTTTCGTCTAGAATACGCGCTGCTGAATTGCGAGAGTAACATTCGGCTGTAATCCGCTCATTCCAATCGTGGTATGGGTAAGCTGAATCTTGCACCTCTACCCGGTTAAGCCAAGGGTTCTCACGAGGGGGCTGATAAAAATGCCCGTGTACACATACGTATTTATTCTTTTTACTCATAATCTAAATTGCTAATAGTTGATAGGTATTGGGTTTTCGAAATTAGGTATTAGGTGAAGAAACAAAGAACTAGAATCTGCTAGAGAGCTTGTCACCCTCGCTTTCTTTCGTGTTTTTCATATCTTTTATTTCACATTTTTCCTCATTCGGTGCTACGCTGGTAAATTGCTAGGTTGTAGGGAAGTAGTTGGCTTTTGGTATCATTGGCCATCATTAGGTCCGCTTGCGGAGCTTCTCCACCCCAGGCGGTATCTTCAGAATCAAATATCTTTTCGTATGTTTCATCGCGACTCATCGGTAGCGTGAATAGTGCTGATTTTTTTGAAAAGTTAAGCACAATTAACGTAGGGGCCACTGACTCATCAGCCGTATGCTGTCGGGAAAGGAGAATTATTTGAGGTTCAATAATTTGTACTTCTAAAGCCGGGCGACTATCATCTTGCCAAGCTGGAAGTTCTTTTCGTAATTTGATTAGCGCCTGATAGTATTTAAATAGTAACTGCGACTCTAGTACCGACCAGTTCCAGGACAGCTTTGAGTTGTTAAATGTTTCTTCTGATTGCGGGTCGGGTACTTCAGATCCTACTTTTTGAAAGTACGCGAACTCCCGTTTACGCCCCTGCCGTACTGCTTCTACTAGATCGGCATCGGTGTGGCTAACAAAGTACTGAAAAGGTTGTGTTTCACCGTATTCTTCTCCCATAAATAGCATCGGTACATAGGGTGAGACGAGCACCGCACCAGCGGCTAGCTTCAAAGCTGGAAACGGCAAGGTTTCAGTAAGCCGATCGCCGAGCATCCGATTACCTACCTGATCGTGGTTTTGAGAAAATACGACAAACTGAGAATAAGGACGGTTCTCGGCACTATTGCCAAACATTCGCTTGCGGAAGGGAGAATAGATTCCATTGTATACGTACGTTTTTTCGTAAGCTTTTGCCATGTGCGAAAACTCGCTGAAGTCGGCGTAGTAACCGTCGTTTTCTCCAGTAAGTTCAGTGTGTAATGCGTGATGAAACTCATCAATCCACTGTCCATCTAAACCATAGCCACCTACTTCCTGTGGACTTATATATCTATGATCGTTCAGGTCACATTCGCCAATTAGCACATAGTTTCTTTTCGTTTGTTCGGATAATGTAGTTTTTGCTTGGCTTAGCTCCGCCAGAAAATGATTAGCACCAGCATCTTTAATAGCGTGAATAGCATCGAGCCGTAGTCCATCAATATGAAAATCACGTAGCCACATCAGGGCATTTTGACGAAAATAGTGGCGTACCCCATCGCAGTAAGCATCATCAAAATTAATAGCTAATCCCCAAGGGGTTTGATGTTTTGCTGTGAAATAAGGACCATAAACTGATAGGTAATTACCTTCCGGGCCTAAGTGGTTGTAGACTACATCTAGCAGTAGGGCTAGGCCTCGCTGATGACATGCATTCACTAACTTTTGCAAACCCTCCGCTCCACCGTAAGAATGCTGAGCGGCAAATGGATAAACGCCATCGTAGCCCCAGTTGCGGTTCCCCGGGAATTGGGCAATGGGCATCAGTTCGATAGTGTTAATCCCTAAATCCTTCAAATAATCGAGCTTATCGATGATTGCTTCAAAAGTCCCTTCAGAAGTAAAGGTACCAACGTGCAATTCGTAGATTACCATATCTCGTAGGGCAATTCCCTTCCAAGAACTATCCGTCCATTTGGTGTTTTGCAAATCTACTACTTCCGAAGCACCGTGCACCCCATCGGGT
>NZ_JBARYM010000125.1:0-5306 GCF_049647865.1 Tunicatimonas sp.
TCTCCTTTCCAATAATCCCATACCCCTTCCGGACTGAAATTAAAATCAGTTTTCCCGTTGTTGGTCGTAAAATAATTCGCACTATCGCGTAGGTACTCCGGAAATGTTTCAATGAAATTGGGTTTGGTCGTTTCCATGCGCAGGTGCTGGGTACCGAGCGAGGTAGCATAAACGCCGGTGATTAGGCAAGACCGCGAGGGGGCACAAATAGGAGCGGTGGCGTAGGCATGACGATACAGGATGCTGCTTTCAGCCATCTTATCGATATTAGGCGTAGTGGCGTACTTGTCGCCGTAGCAACCAAAGGCCGGGCCAATATCTTCGGCATTAATCCAGATAATGTTGGGCGGAGGTAGCGTTTCTGCCGATGAAGGCACCCAGCTAGAAACGATGGGTAAGACTATAAGAAAAAGCAGTGTTCGCATAGCAATAAACAGGTTCTTGTAAGTTTACAATCAGCAAAATAATAAATTGAAAAGTACTTCTTAGCTAATATCTCTCAAATGACTTTTATAAATCGTTCATCCTGGATTTTTTTCTTATTTTTTGTATCTGTCTGGTTCAAATCGTCAGCCAATTTTGCTCAGTCGCTAGCCGTAGAAAACCTACGTTGCGAGTACCTGAAAAATCCGTTAGGAATTAATAGTAAAGCACCTCACTTAGCCTGGAAACTACGCGCTGCTGTTTCGGCTACCGAACAAACTGCCTACCGCATTCTTGTAGCTTCTTCACCCGAAACCTTAGCGAGTAATGAAGGTGACTTGTGGGACAGTGGCCGCGTACCTTCGGGAGAATCACGTCACTTACCTTATCAAGGTCAATCGTTAAATTCTCGCCAGCGTTGTTACTGGAAAGTGAAAGTATGGGACAACCACGAAAATGAATCAGCGTGGAGTCCTCCGGCGCATTGGGAGATGGCTTTGTTAGACTCATCGGACTGGCAAGCTCAATGGATTCGGCACCCCGATTTTACCGATACGTTGCAGGAAAGCAAGCCCGCTCCGTATTTTCGTCAGAATTTTAGCTTAGAAGAAATTCCTGCCAGTGCCCGGGCTTACATTACTGGACTGGGTTATTTTGAATTATATATCAACGGACAAAAAGTGGGCGACCACCTGCTCGACCCGGTGAAGACCCGCTACGATAAATCGGTACGTTACCTCACCCACGATATTACCGACTTACTGCAATTGGGAGAAAATACTGTGGGTATTGTATTGGGTACCGGCTGGTACAATCATTTTGCAAATGCCGTTTGGGGCTTTAATCAAGCACCTTGGCGTAGCTACCCCGAAGCTTTATGCCAACTAGAGATTACTGATGAGCAAGGAGATATACAAAGAGTAGTTTCAAACGCAAGCTGGAAAACGACTAACCAGGGACCTATCAGATTTGATGGCATCCGTAACGGGGAAACCTACGATGCTCGGCTAGAATTACCCGGCTGGAGCGAAGCTTGGTATAATGACAACGACTGGAAGAATGCGGTAACTAGTGCTGGCCCCCAGGGGCAACTACGAGCGCAGATGATTCCCCCCATTAAAGCTCAGCAGGAAATCCGTCCGGTTTCAGTTACCGAAGTGCAACCGGGAGTGTGGGTATTTGATTTGGGGCAAAACATTGCTGGCTATTCCCGTTTGAAGGTAGCTGGGCCAAAAGGTACTGAAGTAAGTATGAAAATGGGGGAGAAGCTTTTTCCCGATAGCACGGTAGAGCAAAAGCAGATACTACGCTTTTTGAAAAGTGGTGATGCCCAGACCGACCGCTATATTTTGAAGGGTGAAGGAGTAGAAGTATGGGAGCCTCGCTTTGTCTACCATGGCTTTCAGTACGTAGAAGTGCGTGGACTGCCTACACCACCCACGCTAGAAACTATTACGGGAGTGGTGCTGTACACCGATTTTGAGCAAACCGGAAGCTTCGCTTGCTCCGATCCTCAACTGAACCGAACCCAGCAAAACACTCACTGGTCGTTTGTTGGCAATTACCACGGATTGCCGACGGACTGCCCTCATCGCGAGAAAATTGGCTGGACGGGCGACGCTCAATTGGTAGCCGAGGCAGGGCTGTTTAACTACGATATGGTTCGATCTTATTTAAAATGGTTAGACGATTTTATTGACGAACAACAGGAAAATGGCGACTTACCCGGAGTTATTCCTAGTAGCGGCTGGGGCTACGAGTACGGCAAGGACCCAGAACTGCGCCCGCTAGGTTACGGCCCTCAGTGGGAAGGAGCTTTAGTACAAATTACTTGGGATTTATATCGCTTTACCGGTGACTCTGCGATTTTAGCACGGTACTACGCAATAATAAAAAAATACCTCGATCACCTAATTCGTAATGCTGATAACTATACACTCAACTTTGGTATCGACGATCATAAACCAGTAGAAACTAAAACGCAAGGAGACATACTGGCTTCAGGCTATTTAGTTGCTTTTACCCGTATGTTTTCTCAAATGGCTACTATTCTGGAGCAGCCAGAAGATGGTAAGTATTATCAACAGTATTCTGAAAAGGCGAAAAAAGCCTTTAACAAGCGATACTTTAACTCAAAAACCGGAAGCTACGGCAATGGTGGACAAACTTCGCAGGCACTAGCCCTATATCATAATATTGTACCGGATGGAAAAGAAGAAATGGTTCTTAACAATCTTCTCGCCGACATCCGGCAACGTGATTACCATTTTGATGTAGGCGTGGTTGGATTAAAGTATTTATTCAACGTGCTGCGGGAATACGGCCATTCCGAAGCCTTATACCGGATGGTTACCCAAACCGACCAACCTGGGTTTGGCTACTGGCTAGAGCAGGGGGCGAATACACTGTGGCAGGATTGGGACGGCTCAATGTCGCTTAACCATATTATGTTTGGTACGGTAAGCGAATGGTTCTACGAAGCATTGGCCGGTATCCAGCTCAATGACGAACAACCGGGGTTCCAACGTTTTATCATCCGACCGGATATGCTTCCTCAGTTGAACTGGGCCAATGGTAGCGTGGAAAGTCCATTCGGCACTATTCGCTCTTCTTGGGAACGATCTGATGATGAAACAATGCTCCGAGTGACTGTTCCGACCAGCACGACCGCTACAGTATTCGTGCCTTATCAGCGTGGTCAGACTGTGTTACTTAATGGTAATGAAGATCAGGGAGAAGCTACAGAAGATGAATACCGCGTTTTTGAAGTATCGTCTGGTAATTATGTATGGCAAGTGAAGTAACTAGCTTTTTATACTGCGGTTGCATTTCCGACAAATAAATCAGAATTTCACTTTCAATATTTTAACAATTTCACACAACTTATTATTCTATGAAAATCAGTAATTATTGGCTTAACGGCTTATTTAGCTTGGCTTTATTAGGTTTAGTAGCTTGCGGAGGCACTTCCGAACAAGCAGACGAAGCAGATGAAACGGCAATGGCCGAAGAAGACGAGTGGGTAAATATGTTTACCACAGATGCCAAGGACGGCTGGACACAACTGAACGGACAGGCTAACTACGAAATTAAAGACGGCGTAGTCATTGGTACTACCAAAGCCGGTGAACCTAACAGCTTTTTGGCTACTGAGAAAATGTACAGCGACTTTATTTTAGAGTACGAGGTAATGGTAGATACTGCGCTCAATTCTGGGGTACAAATTCGTAGTGGGCAGTACGAAAAAGATAGTACGTATATGGCTAAAAATGGTGAGGGAGAAATGGTAGAACGGAAACGAGAGAAAGGTCGCGTACGGGGCTATCAGGTAGAGATTGACCCTTCGCCCCGTTCTTACAGCGGTGGTGTGTACGATGAAGCACGTCGTGGCTGGCTACAAGACTTATCCGAAAATGAAGCGGCTCAGAAAGCCTTCAAACGAGACGACTGGAACAAGTTTCGAGTAGAAGCGATGGGCGACACTATTCGAACATACGTTAACGGAGTGCGAGCCGCAGAGGTAGTAGATGATATGGATGCTAGTGGTTTTATTGCACTACAAGTGCATTCTATCCGAACAGATGATACTTTGCAGGTTATGTGGCGTAACATTCGCATTAAAGAAATGTAGAATACCAGGGGCATCTTTTGCCCCTTCTTCTTCGTTTATCTCAGTATGATAACCGTTCCTGTCCGTCACCGATTTAGTGTAGATGATTTGCTGCTTATGGAGGCCAATGGGTTATTTACTCCTGATCAGCGTATTGAACTCATCGACGGTGAAATTATTGATATGTCGCCCATCAATCAACCTCACGCTGCTTGTGTACGTAAGCTCATTCGCTTTTTTCAGCACCATTTACTGCTTGATCAGTATATTTTGGATGCTCAAAACCCCCTGCAATTAACGGAGCAATCGCTACCTCAATCAGACTTAATTATAGCTCACTACCGCTCTGAACTATTATCTGAGGAACATATTCAACCAACCGATGTGGCTTTGCTAATTGAAGTTTCGGATGCTACCTACGCTTACGATCGTAACAAGAAATACGCTCAGTACGCTACTGCGGGTATTCCCATTTATTGGATTGTGAACCTAAACCAACGGCAGGTAGAAGTTTATTCGCAGCCGAGTGGCGACCAATATCTCAAGACAGAAGTTCACCAAACTGGGTTTGCAGTTCTAGAAAACCTAATAATCTCACCCGAGGATATTTTCCCGAAGACTAAATAGTAGCACTAAATATCTAACTCACCCTCTTCACCCACGTCCACCTTCTGGCCGGTGACTGCTCCGTAGCCCATTTTTAGCAATGAAACGAACTGATTGTCTTTGGTATCCCAGTAGTAGGCGTGCGAAGGCTTAAAACAGATAGCGGTGAGATTGGGATCATCTACGCCATCAAACCAACTGTCGTCAGAAGATTCATAAAGTTCTTCTAAAATCAACCGATCGGTTTTGATGGTAGCTTGGCCGTAGAGGTTCAGAAACTCCATTTTACTAGGCATTGAGTAAATAAGCTGAATATCACTGTCGGCCACAATATTTTTATTATGATCGCTATCTTTCCCGCTCAGGAACCAAATAGCTTCCTCACCATCAACTTTCTTAGTACTCATTGGTACAACATGAAAAGGTTTATTAGAAAGATTGGTAGCCATCATACAGAAATCGATAGACTCTACTAATTCTTTTAGCTTGGCATCAGCTGCTTCGTGGGATAAATTTTTAGTACTCATATTACTGGGGTTTAAAAAAATAGGTTATATCTACCAAGAGTTGTTAAATAATTAGGAACATGTTTTAACTTTGTCTTTTAATCTTCTTCCAGGTTGCTGGGCGATGGATCTTTTCTGCTCATGCTTCGGCCACCCTATGG
>NZ_JBARYM010000126.1:0-2960 GCF_049647865.1 Tunicatimonas sp.
AGACGATCAAGAGTATTTAGTTGAGGTAACCAACCAGATTACGGGTTGCCGAACGACTGCGCGCTACACAGTACCCTACCGGGAGTTTACCCCGCGGTTGTTTGCTCGGGCTAATCCCCAAACAATCTGCTTACCCGACGGAAACATTCAATTAGATAGTTTAACCATTTCAGTACCGGGCACCACCTTCACTCGCGCTGATGCCATTGCTGACTACGAGATTAAACTCTACCAGAAGGTCTACACCCCCAGCGGGACCGCCCTCGACTCCGTCGTGAATTTCTCCGGCATCGTACCTTTCATTGATTTAGCGGCTGACACCTTTTATGTCCAAGCCATTCATCAGGTATTTCCGGTACAGTCCGCGATTGTTCAGTTGGAGGTAGAGGATGTTTCTACCGATCCGGTCGTTGATGTGCTAGACTTGCAGCCTCAGACGAGTTGCGACACAACCCGGGTGGCTACCGGACTAATTGCGCTAGATGTTATAGAAGCTACTGGGGTGTCCGAAGCCTATACCTACCGCTGGTTCCAAGGGACCACGACTGATCTTAGCGCTGAACTGGTAGCCGAGACCGAATCAGAAGCCGATAGCTTAACCACAGGCTTTTACACCGTAGAAGTAACGAACGCACGAACGCAGTGTAGTACCACAGAAACCTTCTTTGTTCCCGAGAGCACCGATACTCCAATTATTATAGCGAGTGCCACCCCGACCACAGTCTGCGATCCTACATTGGGAGGCGGTTCGGTACGGGTAGATCCTTCAACCGCGGGGGACTACCAATACTTCTGGTACGTTGGCGATACGATAAGCGTGCAGCCAGATTTCACCGGACGGGTGTGGGCCGGATTAGTGGCGGGTAACTATACAGTAGTAGCGTCCGACTTGGCTACGGGCACTTGTACGACTGATCCTATTACCGTTACCGTAGAAGATTTTGCCGTTTTTCCGGTGGTGGAAGTAACCGTCGAAGAACCCTACTCTACCTGCGACCCGACCCGCCCCAATGGACAGCTCTACGCCAGCGTGAACGGCCAAACGGCAGGTTATAATTTTATCTGGTACGACTCTTTGAATAACATAATTAGTGAGCTAGCTCGGGCCTTTAGCTTGGTGCCGGGTACGTACCGCGTGGTTGTGACCGATCAAACTACCGGATGCAGCACAGAAGATAGTGGCACCATCGTTCCGGGCGAACGAATCGTAGATGTGCCTCAGGTTGAGATACTATCTCACATGACTGATTGCGCCAATCCGAATGGGTCGGCTACCATGTCAGTGAACGGCGGTGCCGAAGACTATATATTTACCTTCTACGATGCTGAGGGTAATCCCCTGCCCGATTCTTTGGTCATCATCAATGAATCGGACTTAACCCTGACTGTCGCTCCCCTAGCGGCGGGAACGTATCAGGTGACCGCTACCGAGCTGATTACCAGTTGTGTCTCCGATGTTGTCATCTTTGAGATTGCCGATGAAAGTACTCCCCCCGCCTTCCGCGTAGAAACTCTTCCCGCTCGTTGTGGGGAAAGCGACGGGCAGGCTACCATTATCGCCGAAGAAAACCTTCGCATTACTTCTGTTGAATGGACGATGCCGGAAGCCACTGTGCTTACTTCGGAAAGTGCTGTTATCAAAGACTTGGCGGCGGGTACGCATACGGTACGAGTTGATTGGGAAAACGGCTGTACGAGCTACGGTAGTGCTGAGGTAGCCATCGATATTCAGGTCTATAACGCCGTGACCCCCAATGGAGATGGCAATCACGACTTCTTTGAAATTGATTGTATTGAGCTGATTCCGGACAATGTAGTCAAAATCTTTAACCGAGCGGGGGCGTTAGTTTATCAGGCCAGTTACTACGACAATCAGGGTGTACGCTTTGAAGGAACGGGCAACCGGGGCATTTACGTAGGAGGCAAACGCCTACCCGATGGCACCTACTTCTACGTGATTGAAAAGAACAACGGTTCCCAACCAAAAACCGGCTACCTGGAACTGGTGAACTGATACTAACCTATAGTAGCAAACTGCACGCTGATGTTTTTCGTGCTATTATTTCCAATGGCAAAGGTTATAGATCGCATGGTGATCGCTGGGGCTAATACCAGAATTTTACCAGATCGTTTCACTTTATTACTGGTCTAATTGGGAATAGCAGCTATCTTATTAAAACCTATGTGATGTTAGAGAAATGGATACGCATTTTTGCCTCAATGCTCATTTTAAACGAATTCTGTGTCTGAATCATCGTGCCCCCGTCAGTTGATACGAAACACCATCCAGTTGTTCTAAAGCACCAAATAATTGGCCATTGGGTTGCCAGCGGTACTTGCGCGATAACATTTCTACACTCATACTCTCTTGCTCGTCGTGTACGGTTACTTTTACCGGGCAATTTCCTTTGTATTCAGCCGATAACGCTTCCAGCCGCTCAATTAAATTGTGATTGAGCTGCTGGGCAGAAATACTGAGTTGAATTCCTCCGGTCATCTTCTCTCGTACTTCCGTGAGTAGCTGTACCGTTTGGGGGCGAAGCTCCCATACGCCAGGTTTATTGTAGCGTTCCTCTACTCTTCCTTTCATGTACACAAATTCGCCCAGCGATAAGCGGTGGCGATTGCTTAAATAATCCTCCCCGAAGAAAGCTAAGTCCACCGAAGTTTGGTAGTCTTCTATCGTAACTAAAGCGAAAGGCTTACCACTATTAGTCTGCCGCTCGGTGCTTTTAGTAATAATTCCGGCTACAGCCACCTCTCGGTTTTGGTACCCCATTACCTTATCTAAAGTACAAGTACAGAAACTCTCAATTTCCAGTTTAAACTGATCAAGTGGGTGTCCCGAAATGTAAAACCCGGTGACTTCTTTTTCTATTTTTAGCTTATCCAGATCGTTGTAAGGTTCGCAATCGGTCACCCGCGGTTTAGGCACTTCCAAGCCTCCAGCACCTCCGAAT
>NZ_JBARYM010000127.1:0-5691 GCF_049647865.1 Tunicatimonas sp.
ACGCGCACAGTAAAACCGGCATTGACATTCATCCGTCCGCCACCATTGGCTCTCACTTTTGCATCGACCACGGAACCGGAATTGTGATTGGAGCTACCGTCGTTATCGGCAATTATGTTAAAATCTACCAGAATGTTACTTTGGGGGCAATAAGTGTAAATAAGGAAGACGCCGCTATTAAACGCCATCCGACCATTGAAGACCACGTAGTAATATACTCAGGGGCTACTATCTTAGGCGGTAAAACGGTGATCGGGCAGGGCAGTGTTATCGGTGGTAACGTATGGCTCACGCGCAGCGTTCCTCCCAATTCTAAGGTATACTATCAATCCCGAATGTACAATGATGTATCGCAGGAGACTGATTTAATTATTCACAAAACCAGTTAGCAACTTTTTTACGTCTATGAAATTCATCGACCTTATCGGAAACACTCCCCTAGTTGAACTACAAGCTATTCCTACCAAAAAAAATGTAACCTTATTGGGAAAGATAGAAGGAAATAATCCGGGCGGAAGTGTGAAAGACCGGGCGGCCTACAGCATGATTAGAAGTGCGCTAGACCGAGGGGATGTTCAAGTGGGCGACCAGTTGGTAGAAGCCACCAGCGGAAATACCGGTATTGCGCTGGCTATGATTGCGAGCGTACTGGGGCTAAACATCACCCTAGTAATGCCTGACAATTCTACCCGCGAGCGAGTGCTGGCGATGAAGGCCTACGGTGCCGAGGTGGTGCTAACCCCCGCCGAAAAAACGATTGAATATTCCCGCGAACTAGCCGAACAGATGGCCGCCAACGAAGGATACTTCATGCTAAACCAATTTGGTAACCCCGATAACTACCGCGCTCACTACCGAACCACTGGACCCGAAATCTGGCGGGACACCAAAGGAAAGATCACCCACTTTGTTTCGGCGATGGGCACTACGGGTACCATCATGGGAGTGTCGCGCTACTTGAAAGAACAAAACCCCGCCATACAGATCGTGGGTACGCAACCCACCGACGGGTCACGTATTCCGGGCATTCGCCGGTGGAGTCCGGAGTTTCTGCCCAAGATTTTTGAACCGGAACGGGTTGACCGAGTCATTGATGTTAGTGAAGCCGATGCCCGAACCTATGCTAAGCGATTAGCGAAGGAAGAGGGAATATTATCTGGGATGAGCAGTGGCGGTGCTCTCTGGGCCGCTTTACAAATAGCGGAAGAAATTGATTCAGGAGTGATCGTACATATCGTCTGCGACCGTGGCGACCGTTACCTAAGTTCTGATCTGTTTACTTAACTATTTCATTCATCTAATTGTCTGGATAATGATAGCGGATAGCTTTCGCCTTCCGTATCAATACAGCGCCTACTTCATTATGGGCTACATCAACGTCGTGAAATACAATAGCATCAGCCCCAACTGCTTTGGCACGATCAATCATCGCTTGCTGAATTTTTTCGCTTTTTGCCCCTGATGCTCCGCTATCGGCTAACGTACCTATCACCTCGTAGGGCTGATCAATTTTATTTTCATCAAAAAAAACTTCAATTTCATGAGGTTGGTAGGGCGGATACTTTTCTCCCGAATAGAATATGCGAGGCGTACAACCCACTACCATCAACAGTATAAGCGGTAATAAAGTGAATCTCATGGCACTAACGGTTAGGTAAAAATTGTTGTACTAAAGACAAACAAAGTCGAGTGCCAATCAAGTATTTGCTTTTGCCGCTTTGGTTAAAATTTAACTCCAAAGAACAATCCGTACTGGAAAGAATCAGCATTAAGGTACCCTTCGTCCAGGCTAGTAAGTAAGTCCAGACGACCACCTAGATCAAACCGATCATTATCCAGGATGCTAATGTTGACTGAGCCAATAAATCCGAACAGATCATCTTTACGGTAATTGGAGTCACTCATGATAACAGTATCGTAAATATCAACGCTTCCTACCGAGCCGTACGATTGAATGAATCGGTGATACAATCCTCCTATATCCACTTTTATTCGGCGGAAACCATTGTAGGGAAAGGGCGTGATGCGCAGAGAGACACTTGTGCCGAAGTCGGAAGCATGGCTGATTAGGTTGTCATCGTTCCTATTAGCGTAGGCACTCATAATGCGCGGGGTTATCGCCAGAAACGAATTGAGTTCTCGGCTATATTCTACGTACAACGCTGGTCCAATAATATCTCCCGACCCAAAAAATGCTCGGTTCAGTCCTAGCCTCAGTGTATTCTGATGATTAATTTCTTGAGCGTAGGACATGGTCACTAAAGCACCACTAATTAACGTAATTATCCATTTTTTCATAGCACTCGATTATAGGGTACAAATACTTTACAAGGAGATATTTTTAATGATGTTGATACGTTGTGGTCTAGCAAACGTTGCGCGTATCTTCCAATAATTTTCAGTTCATTCTAGTAGATGTTCTGCTCAGTTATTAATTGAACTTTTGCCTACCAGCAGTTCGTTCTAAATGGGCAAAACAATCCCTTCTCAACCACGTTTTCAAGACTATGATAGGCTACCGATTTACCGATTATACCCCCGGCCCGGAACAGGAAGGTCAGAGTACGTTTGACCAGCTACTGAAGATTTTTATGGAGCTGATGGTGATTACCTCCGGCGATGTTTCCGAAACTTTGCAGTGGATGAACAGTCTGGACAATCAGTACGGACTGACCAACGACGAATACGGTATGGGTGACTTCATCCAGGATCTGAAAGACAAGGGCTACATTACCGAAGAAAATCAGAAAGGCGAGTTTAAAGTAACGGCCAAAACCGAGCGAAAAATTCGGCGCGATGCGCTGGAAGAAATCTTCGGGAAGCTGAAAAAGTCGGGCAAGGGTGACCATAAAACTCCCTACAGTGGCTTCGGTGATGAACCTAGTACCGATCGCCGCGACTATCAGTTCGGCGATACGCTGGAGCAGATTGCTATGACCGATTCTATTCGCAACGCCCAGATCAACCACGGCTTGGGCGATTTTACGCTCACGGAAGGCGACCTGGAGGTGAACGATACCGAGTATAAAACGCAGACTTCTACGGTGCTGATGATTGACATCTCGCACTCCATGATTCTTTATGGTGAAGATCGAATCACTCCAGCCAAAAAAGTGGCAATGGCTTTATCTGAACTGATTACCACCAAGTACCGGAAAGACACGCTGGATATTATTGTATTTGGCAACGATGCCTGGCAGATTCAGATTAAAGATTTGCCCTATTTACAAGTTGGCCCGTACCACACTAATACCGTAGCCGGGCTAGAACTGGCGATGGATATTTTGCGCCGCCGTAAAACCGCCAATAAGCAAATTTTTATGATTACCGATGGTAAGCCTACCTGCCTGAAGCAGGGCATCAAGTACTACAAAAACAGCTTCGGACTGGATAGTAAGATTTTGAATAAAACCCTAAACCTGGGGGCGCAGTGTCGCCGATTAGGTATTCCGGTTACCACCTTTATGATCGCTTCCGATCCGTACCTAAAACAGTTCGTTCAGAAGTTTACCCAGGTAAATAACGGAAATGCCTACTACAGCAACCTCAAGGGATTAGGCCACCTCATTTTTGAAGACTACCGACGTAATCGCCGAAAAAACTTTAAACAGTAACAATAATGAGCAATGATTGATGAATAATGATTAATTCCTTCTTAGTTATTAATCATTATTTATTCGTCATTAGTCATCAAATATTGGCACTTCAGCCATTTAACAATTTAGTGCTTTAGCTATTTAACAATAGAGAAATCCAATCACACTACATGAAATATCAAGATATACCCTCCGATAAGCTGACTAAAATTCATACGCTGGGTGAGTTAAAAGCCAGTGGTTATCAGTCCAGATCGGTGAAGCAAGAATTACGCGATAATCTCATTCAGCGACTTCAGGATCAACAGCAGGTGTTTGAAGGCATTTGGGGCTACGAAGAGTCGGTGATCCCAGATACGGAACGGGCTATTCTGTCAATGCACAATATCATCTTCTTGGGGTTGCGAGGCCAAGCAAAGACCAAGATGGCCCGCATGATGGTAGAATTAATGGACGAATATGTTCCAATCATTGAAGGAGCTGAGCTAAACGATGATCCATTACAGCCGCTCTCCTACTACGGTAAGGCCACCGTGGAAGAACACGGCGACAAAACCCCCATTGCCTGGGTGCATCGCTCCGAACGATACACCGAGAAACTGGCTACGCCCGATGTTTCCGTAGCTGATTTGATTGGTGATACCGATCCTATTAAAGCCGCTTCGTTGAAGCTCCCCTACTCAGATGAGCGCGTGATTCACTACGGGTTAGTACCGCGTTCGCACCGAGGTATTTTTGTGATTAACGAATTACCCGATTTACAAGCCCGCATTCAGGTAGCACTGTTTAACATATTGCAGGAAGGTGATATTCAGATTCGCGGTTTTCGGGTTCGGTTGCCCCTCGATATTCAGTTTGTGTTTACGGCTAATCCCGAAGATTATACTAACCGAGGTAGTATTGTTACTCCACTTAAAGACCGGATTGATAGTCAGATCATTACCCACTATCCTCGCTCTATTGAGATCAGCCGGAAGATCACGGAACAAGAAGCTCGTATTAAGGAGCCACAGAAGAAAATCACCATCACCAGTATTGCCAAGGATCTGATTGAACAGATTGCCTTTGAAGCCCGCGAAAGTGAGTATGTTGACGAAAAAAGTGGAATCTCAGCTCGTCTAACCATCTCTGCCTACGAAAACTTGCTAAGCTCTGCCGAACGCCGAATGCTTATCAACAACGAGAAAAGTACGCTTATCCGCGTGTCCGATTTTGTGGGAGTAATTCCATCCATCACCGGAAAAGTAGAGCTAGTATACGAGGGTGAGCAAGAAGGGCCGGGTATTGTGGCCCACAACTTGGTAGGCAAAGCTATTCGAACCCAGTTTGTTGAGTACTTTCCGAATCCAGAAGATAAACGTAAGCAGAAAGAGCGCAATCCGTATCGGAAGATTGTAAACTGGTTTGGCGAAGGTAATGAGGTAGATTTGCTTAACGACCTCAGCGACAGCAAATACAAAAAGTTGATAAAAAGCGTACCGGGCTTACAAGATTTAGTAGAACAGTACCATAAAGGGTTGGGCGAATCAGAAAAGTTGTTTATGATGGAATTTGCACTGCACGGCTTAGCCGAGTATAGCCAATTAAGTAAAAAACAGCTTACCTCAGGCACTCAATTTAAAGACCTACTCAGCAGTATGTTTTCCATGTCGGATTACGAAGAAGAAGACGATGACTAAGATCAGTGAGCAATGTGCAGTTAGCAATGAACAATGAATTTTCTCTTTCACAATTGCTCATTGCAGCTTGTTCATTGCCGATTAAAAAGATGATGCTGATTAGAGTCAATGTGCAGTGTACGATTAACAATTAGCGGCAAAATAGGCTGAGTTTTATTGTTCACTGTACATTGTTCATTGCTAATTGACTAAGTATGTTGTTACAGAAAATTCGCAGGCTAGTAGAGCAAGGCGAAGGTGAAACGATAGAGTTTAAACGGAAAGTTGCTCATCCCGATAAAATTGTGCGGGAGATCGTGGCGTTTGCTAACACCAACGGCGGAAACCTGCTAATTGGCGTAGACGATGACGGAAGCATCCCGGGTATCAAGTTTGCTGAAGAAGAAATTTTTGTATTAGAACAAGCTATTCAACGC
>NZ_JBARYM010000128.1:0-2592 GCF_049647865.1 Tunicatimonas sp.
GATAAAGCTGAGGTGGTGGAAACCGACGGCTATCCTATTATCTACGCCGAAAAAATGGTTGATCCGTCAAAACCAACGGTTTTAGTCTACGGCCACTACGATGTACAACCGGCCGACCCCTACGATCTATGGAAATCACCCCCCTTTGAACCGGAAGTACGGGACGGAAAAATCTACGCTCGTGGAGCTAGCGATGATAAGGGGCAGATGTATATGCACGTGAAGGCACTAGAAACTATGATTGCCAACGATGCCCTGCCCTGTAACGTGAAGTTTATGATTGAGGGTGAAGAAGAAGTAGGTTCTAGTCACCTCGCCGGGTTTGTAAAGGAGAACCGCGAAAAGCTACAAGCGGATGTAGTACTTATCTCCGATACGGGAATTATCGATAACGAAAACCCATCCATTACCGTCGGCTTGCGAGGGTTAAGCTATATGGAAGTAGAAGTGACTGGGCCCCGTGTTGATCTGCACTCGGGCATGTTTGGTGGCACCGTAGCCAACCCCATAAATGTACTTTGTCAGATGATTGCATCCTTACACGATGATCAAGGGCGTATTACAATTCCGGGCTTTTACGACAAGGTGAAAGATTTAAGCGACGAAGAGCGAACTGAAATCAACCGCGCACCGCAAGATGACGAGAAGTACAAAAAAGAATTAGGAGTTGAGAAGCTAACGGGCGAAGACGGTTACTCCACGCTGGAGCGAATCGGTATTCGCCCTACGCTGGATGTAAACGGTATTTGGGGCGGTTATATTAGCGAGGGTGCTAAAACCGTGCTTCCTTCTAAAGCATACGCTAAAATATCTATGCGCTTAGTCCCCAATCAGCATCCCGAAGAGATTGATAAGCTGTTTACAAAGCACTTTGAATCCATTGCACCGGACACGGTGAAGGTGAAAGTAAGCCCCCACCACGGTGGCGAACCGGCAGTAGTCCCTACCGACTCACCCGCCATTGATGCCGCCAAAAAAGCCTTTCAAGAAGCCTGGGGGAAGGAGCCGTTTTTGACCCGCGAAGGCGGTAGTATTCCCATTGTTTCGTTATTTCAAAAAGAGTTAGGTATTGACTCGCTACTGATGGGCTTCGGGCTGGATGAAGATGCCATTCATTCTCCCAACGAAAGCTACGGGGTCTTTAACTTCCTAAAGGGCATAGAAACCATTTCGCTATTTTATCAGCACTTTGCTAAAGAAAATTCATAGCATTTAGCGAAAACGTATCTGCTGTGAAAAATCTAAATTGGAAAGCTCTTTCCCAAAAGTACGTACTGCAAGATCGTTGGATCAAAGTGCGAGCGGATATTTGCGAAATGCCAAGCGGGCAGATTATTGAACCCTACTACACGCTGGAATATCCTAATTGGGCCAACGTAACGGCTATCACGCCCAATCGCGAAATTGTACTAATCCGTCAGTACCGCCACGCCTACGGGGATACTATTCTGGAATTGCCCGGCGGGGCCGTAGACTCGGGTGAACCCGAAATGGAAGCAGTACAACGAGAGTTATTAGAAGAAACCGGTTACGTCGGTGAAAGTTGGGAAGAGATTGCGCGAGTATCGCCTAATCCGGCGAATCATAATAATTGGTCAATCTCTTTTCTGTGCCTCAACGCACGCAAAACTGCCGAGCAGAAACTAGATACGGGGGAGGAAATTGAAGTGGTGTTGATGCCATTGGAGGAAGTAAAACAGTTGCTTAATGAAAACAAACTGGTGCAAGCCATGCATATATCTTCACTGTTTTATGCTTTCCGGCGGTTAGAGCAACTTAACATTCTTTAAGTTAAAACTTTGTATGCTACCTAGTTATAGGTTAAAAGTGGTGATGCCATGCCTCATGATTTTTCAAGTTTGCTTAACCGGCGTTTAATATCGGCTATTTCTTCATTCTGTATGTTATACATCTCACCCATAAATTCGTAAACGTTATCTACCGCTGTACTAATTTCTTTAAACTCGGATTGTACATCGGTAATATTATCCTTAAGCACAGACAGCTTTGCATCAACCGCGTTGAAACGACGGCGAGTCTCCGCTTGAAATGCTTCTAGTTGCTTCTTGAAATCCATAGAAGAAAGATACAAAAACTAGAACAACTTCACATCCTTCAGGGTCAGAATGTCGCGGTTGCTGGTGAGCATACGCCTGGTGCGAAGGTAGCGGTTCAGGTTGAATGCATCATAGTGTTCTGAAGCAGGATCAATGCTGCTAATTTTCACGTGGGCTTCCAAACCGGGCGCATGAATAAACTCGTCGTGACCAATCCACATGCCTACGTGGGTAACTCGCTCACGGGTACTGTCGGTGGCGGCCCGCCCAAAAAATAGCAAATCACCGGGACGCAGATTCTTAAAATTCTTGTTCTCATCCACTAGCTCTCCAGCGTGTACTTGTTGCGAGGCATCGCGGGGTAATACCTTGCCGTTCATGAAGAAAATGGTTTTAGTATAGCCACTACAATCTACCCCCTTAGCCGAAGTGCCACCCCACAAGTAAGGGACACCCATTAACTGAAAAGCCGTTTCTACTACCGATTCTTCGGTAGCTTTCACTTCAGCCAGCCAGTCATCTAACATCACTGCTT
>NZ_JBARYM010000129.1:0-2340 GCF_049647865.1 Tunicatimonas sp.
CTATTGTACGGATAGTTGGATTGGCTAAGTTTGGTGGCTGCTTGGGCTAGGTAAGAAGGCACTTCTGGTCCACTACGCCCCGTACAGTTTAGCAGCCCTAGTACCAGGCAGATCAATAGATGATGAAGAGCTATTCTACAGAAATTTCTGATCATAAATTTTGACTTGTATCTATGACACAAAAGGTACCGGTCGGAACGATGAGTTCACCTTCAAACTACGATTTACTAGGGCGTATGATATAGAATCTACCAAAAAAAGCCCAACTCAACATTTGAATTGGGCTATCGCAGCCAACGTTACTGCATTATTTTATTTAGCTACTCCGAAGCAGCCCAGACCGGCTTCTGCGTTAGGTTGGGATTGCGGTCAATGGCTGATTGGGGATAAGGCAGCTTCCAGTGCCGTTCGGGAATAAAAGCTGCCAAATCCATGTCGTTACTGTCAGTATCAAACTCGGAAATCTGAGCGAACGCCTCATTAATCAAGTTAGGCAAAGAATTTCTTTTCCGCACAAAATCAAACCACCTTTTGGCTTCTAGGAACAATTCCCAACGTCTCTCTTCCAGAATAGTCATAATAGTTACTTCACCGAGCGCAAGATCCGGCAATCCTGCTCTAGATCGAACGGTGTTCAAAGAATTAAGCCCGTCGGCACTTAGCGCGCCGTCACTTAATAAATCGGCTTCTGCGTGAATAAGTAATAATTCAGCGTAGCGCAACACCGGAAAGCCTAAAGTGGATTGTCCATTCACGTTTTTCGTTTTTTCCTGGTACCAGAACTTCTGAGGTCCAAAACCGGTGAGTCGGGCGCAGCAACGATTTTGGTTGGTTTGATCGTAGAAACCAGTGGTATCGCCGTTTACAATAATAGGTTCATCCTGAAACCAGATGTTATAATCTTTACGAGCATCAGCATCGTCCCAAATATCATCTATTGCCTCGTAGACGTAAGCCCAGCCGAAACCCCACATGTTATTATTATTACGCATCTGCCGAGGATTCATGGCCATTGGAAATTGACTGGCTACGTTGCCATCGCTCCAGTTACCCCCGCTATTGAAGTGGTTCACTGTGAAGATGTGCTCTTTCCCGTTTTCGTTGAAAGTCTGAAAAATTGATTCCAAATTCTCAGCGGGAGTGTCGGCATCGTTAAAAAGACCATAAGAGCCGCTATTTACCACTTCCAATGCTTTCTGTTCCGATAGCCCGTACCACTCAGAACGACTCAGTTCGTCGGCTCCAAACAGATAAACCTTCGCCAGCATTGATTTGGCCGCCCAACTAGTAACCCTTCCCCCCTGAGCCGCGGTGGGAGAAAGATTATTCTCGGCGAAGATAAAATCATCTATCGCTTGTTGATACACCTCCGCAGCCGGAGAAGCGGCCGGAGCAAAACCGGCGGGATCGTTAGGAATTTCGGTTACAATCGGTACATCTCCCCACACCATGGTGAGATAGAAGTAGGCAAACCCCCGCAGGAAATGAACCTCGGCTAGGGCTTGAGTAAGCTCTGCTTGGTCTACATCTGCTTCCGGCCCACGGGTAATAACCTGATTCGTTAAATTGATTAGCTGATATAGCGCATCGTATCCTTGACGAATATTCCGATTCTGGGGATCATAATTAAAGGTTGTCCAAGTTGCATGAGCACCATCAGTGGTTGAGGACCCACTATACGCATTGTCGCTAAATTGTTCAAAGCCAACTATGCCTATTCTATGAAAAGCACCTGAAGTAGAGAGCCCGGCATATGCTGCTATTACCGCCTGTTGTAAATCATTAGAGGTAGCAAAGAACACCTCCCCAGTAGGTGCTGTAGGATCAGTTTGATCCAGCATATCGGTACAAGAAGAGAAGTAAAATATGGTAATGAGAAATACTATTTTTTTCATGGTAATGTCTGTTAGAATGATAACTGTAAACCTACGGTGTACTGACGGGTTAAAGGATAAAGACCAGCATCTACCCCCGCTGACTCGGGGTTATTGCTATTGCGCAAACCAATTTCAGGGTCGAAGCCAGTATATTCGGTGAGTGTTAGTAGATTAGTACCTACTACGTACAGATTTAAGCCTAAACCGCCTAAGTTGATATTTTCCATTAAACTACGCGGTAAGGTATACGAGAGACGCACATTCTTTAGTCGGATAAATGACCCATCTTCTACCCATTGGTCAGAAGCCCTCTCATTACTGTTGGGATCGTTCACAGCTGCTCTAGGTATAAAATTACTGGTTCCGTCTCCTGTCCAACGATCTAATACGGTATTTCGCTTATTCCCCCATCCTCCGGTGGATCGTTCTTGCACTGTCCTAAGTGCATTGTAAACTTCTACCC
>NZ_JBARYM010000130.1:0-2335 GCF_049647865.1 Tunicatimonas sp.
GTGTTTTACTAAAGAACATCACATCATTTCGGATAGAATTCGAGTTGTTTGATTGTTGCATAGTACCAGGATCAAACTCGAATATTTTCACGATTCTGTCGCCGAAATATTTAAATTTTTAGTGGTAGTTTATGCCTAATAGGCACAAGATTATTGCGTAGAATTTATGTATAAGGCTCAAATTTCGAACTTTATTGTAAGCCGTTCCACTGGGGGGGGCTCTATTGCGAACTCGCTACGAAAAGTTAACGGAAGCTGATTCCAAAAAAAATTCTACGTTGATCTGGTAAGCAGATCAATCGTTTCTAAGGGAGACACCACTGTTAATTCACTTTCTTGAAAGTCTTTTTCATTTCGGGTGACAAGGTGTGTAATCTGCTGGTCGGATCGCTGGTCGCCGTGCAATACAGCACTAAAGTGGATAAACGCATTTTCATTGTAAGCTTAAGCTCAGTAGCGTTACCGCATAATCATAGTGTGGATGACGCTGGCCGATATAGTCATAGACCACGTTCGAGTCTAAAATCATATTCATCATACGCTAGAATTTGTTGGTTCTTTAGACACTGTGGCTGTTACGTTTTTCAGAAGCTGTAACGATGAGGATACCCGGGTTCCATATTTTTTATCTAAGTAAGATTGACGCGCTTTATCATCACTGGTCGGAGTTCGGAGCGGTCCTACGTTCAAAAGCTCCGGCGAGAGTTCAATACCTCACTGCTCTCGTACTAGTTTCACAAAGTAGGCTTCTACCAGAGTACTAAGATTCATACCGTGCGCTTTCGCAATCACTCTCACCTGCTGTTTGATTTCTTCGTTAACGACTAAATGTAAATTGGCCATACTTCATTTGCATTAAACATTATACCTAAATATACTAAATGCTGCGAACATAATCAATCAGCTTACTAGGTATATATGGCTTTCTTATAAAAGATAGGGCAAATGAGCCAACTTCGTATTTTCGGTTTTGCGAACTAAAAAAAGAAGCCTGATGCCCATTCACCCCATTAGCCAAAATACTACATTCTACCAAGCACTGCAAGTGTCACCCGATTTAGATTTACGTGATCAACGAGGCAAAATCCACGATTTGCCTCTGATACTTCTGGGGTTAACTTTGAGCCTGTTGCGCGGTAAGGACGGCAGCTTATCCAGTATTCATCGAGGTATGCAGCATACTCATCAGACGTTGTGCACCTTTCTGGAAATTGAAAAATGTCCAGTAGTTTCTCGTGCTCATTTGCCTTTGGTGCTACAAAAAGTGAACCTGAGCGTCTTTGAGAAATTGTTATTCTCTTATTACGGGGTAAATCTGTCAGTTGAACAGAAAAAATGGTTTGCCGCCGATGGTAAAGAACTGCGCGGTAGCATTGCCCTGGGGGACAAGCGCGGGGAGGCGGTAGTGCAGATAGTGGATCATGTGGAACGCTCGGTGGCGGCCCAAGCTTTCTACAATGGAAGAAAGGAGAGCGAGAAGCCCACTTTGCGGGCGCTATTAGCACAAAACAAGCTGCTTGATCAATGTATTAGTATGGATGCTCTGCATTTAGACCCCACTACGCTTGCCCCCATTGCCCAGGCGGGCGGCTGGTTCTTGGTAGCCCTAAAAGGAAATCAGGAAGAACTCAGTGGCGAACTACAACGCGTAGCCCAGTACTTACCCGTTGAACAAAAAGCACAAACTGTAGAAAAAGGGCACGGACGCGTAGACCAGCGAGATTATCGTGTTTATGATGTCAAAGAGCAATATTTTGATGCACGTTGGAATGAATGCAACTTTACTGCTTTGGTGAAAGTGGAGCGAAACCGCTTGATACTCAAAACTGGTCAACAAAGTCAAGAAACAGCCTGGTTCTTATCTAATGCCCCTATTGAGCAGGGAAAGCAACTCTTTGTGGCCGTGCGCCAGCACTGGAGCGTAGAAACCAACAACCACATACGTGATGTTACTCTTAGGGAAGACAATCTGAGAACTACTAAAAACCCACTCTCGCGAGTACTTGCTGGTTTCCGAACTCTAGTTATTAAACTGCTACAGAAATGTAAACCAAAGAATATGACCGCTCAAATAGAACGCTTTCAGGATGATTTTACCTATCTGTTGGCCTCCCTGAAGCAGATTGGCTTTTTATAAGAAAGCCCTACTTCGCGTAGGGCATCTAGTGAATCTTTTTCCTCTTGATGTCCCCAGTTGAAGCCTCCCACAATTGCCCAGGCCCCGAAGGTCATTCGAGTGATAGTAAGATCGCTGTGTGGTAAGGTGATTGTTTGCATATTATGGTTGTTATGTTCTCACTCAAGATAATAAAATTATCCCCTTCAATCGTCTCAA
>NZ_JBARYM010000131.1:0-6076 GCF_049647865.1 Tunicatimonas sp.
GCAACATTGCGTAAACCATTCTCACGCGTATGACTATCAGAAAATCAGTAGGGGCTTTCCTTTTTCTTTTTAGCCTATTAGGCAGTACTTTGTTCGCTCAGAGCGATGAACCACCCTTTCTCAAATATACCCAAAGTGCTTGGGTAGATTCGGTGCTACAAACCCTCTCGCCCGATGAACGTATTGCTCAGCTCATTTCGGTAGCAGCGTACTCTAACCGCGATGAGGCGCATAAGCAAGCACTGCTTCAAATGATCAAGAAATACAAGATTGGCGGTTTGGTCTTTTTTCAGGGTGGCCCCGGTCGGCAGGCTCGGATGCTAAATGATCTTCAAAAAGTTGCCAATGTGCCGTTACTAGTTTCGATGGATGCCGAGTGGGGAATCGGGATGCGGTTGGATAGCACCATCAGCTATCCGTTTCAAATGACGCTCGGAGCCATTCAAGATGATAACATGCTCTACCAGATGGGACTGGAAGTAGCTCGGCAAATGAAGCGGGCGGGTATGCACATGAATTTTGCCCCGGTAGTCGATGTGAATAATAACCCGGCGAACCCGGTTATTAACTTTCGCTCGTTTGGGGAAGACAAAGAGAACGTTGCCCGCAAGGGAATTGCCTACATGCGTGGAATGCAGGACGAGAATATTCTTACCACTGCCAAGCACTTTCCTGGCCACGGCGATACCGATACCGATTCTCACTATGCGTTACCGCAAATCAACCATCCCCGGGCCCGGTTAGATTCCCTCGAGATCTATCCCTTTCGGAAGATTATTGAGGCGGGAGTAGGCGGGGTAATGGTGGCTCACCTAAATATTCCTGCGCTGGATCCTACCGAAGGCTTACCTTCTACTTTATCTAAATCCATTGTCACCGGTATTCTGAAAGACGAACTAGGTTTTGAAGGATTGATCGTGACCGATGCGATGAACATGAAGGGCGTAACCGCCGGAAATGAACCGGGCGTAGTCGACAAAGACGCTATTCTGGCTGGAAATGATTTGCTAGAGTTCACCGAAGATGTTCCTCGCACTATCGCCGAAATCCGCAAAGCTATTGAACAAGGGATTATCACTCAAGAGCAAATTGACGAACGTTGCCGTAAAATACTGGCGGTAAAACAGTGGGTCGGATTAGATAACTATCAGCCGGTAGCAGTGAAGAATATTGCAAGCGAGATGACTACCCCAGCAGGCGAATTACTCAATCGGAAGCTGATTGAGGCCGCACTAACCGTGCTAGAAAATGAGAATAGCTTGTTACCCATCCGGCAATTAGACACGCTAAAGATTGCTTCGGTAGCCATTGGGGCGAAAAATAGCACTACTTCTTTCCAGAGAACCCTGAGTTTGTATGCCAAAGTAGATCACTTAAAAATTGCGACTGACGCCGGATCAGGCACCGCAGAAACTATCCGCAGTAAGATTGCTAATTACGATGTAGTGTTAGTGAGTGTACATGACAACAGTAAGTATCCGCGTAATAGGCTGAAGCTATCAGCTTCGGTAAAGAAGTTACTGAGTGAACTTACACAACGGGAAAATACCGTGCTAACGATGTTCAAAAACCCGTATGTGCTGGACAAACTGCCTAATCCGCAGGAATCCGACGGATTGATTGTAGCCTATCAAGATAATCGCCATACCGAAGAGTTGGCGGCCCAATTGATTTTTGGCGGGATTGGAGCAAGTGGTACATTACCGGTTAGCATTGGAAATAAATACCAAGCAGGCGATGGAATAGAAATTCAGGGCGATTTACGTTTTGGCTACACTTTGCCCGAAGATGTTGGTTTGGATTCTCGCATTCTGTACTCCCGCATCGACTCATTAGTGAACGAAGCCATTAATGCCAAAGCCATTCCTGGTTGTCAGGTACTGGTGGCCAAAGATCGAAAGGTGGTCATGCATAAAGCCTACGGTTTACAACAGTACAGCGACACGGTATCGGTAAAGCTGGACGATTTATACGATTTGGCTTCCATTACTAAAATCTCATCCGCTTTGCCCGCCCTGATGAAACTGCACAGCGAAGGGAATTTTGACCTGTCGGCTAGTTTAGGCGACTATTTACCGTATTTCAAGAATTCTAATAAGGACGATGCTACTTTCCGGGAGATTTTGGCTCATCAGGCTAAGTTCAAACCCTGGATCGCTTATTGGCAAAGTACGTTGCGCAATAACGGTAGCCACAAGTGGTTTACGATCAAATCGGATTCTTCCCGCCGCTTTCCGACCAAGCTAACCGACAATATGTGGCTGCATCGTAACTATAAAAAGAAGATTTACAAAGCCATTAAAAAGTCGCCACTGGAAGATGAAGCCAAATACAAGTACTCTGGCTTAGCCTTTTACCTGTTTCCCGAAATGGTGGAGGAGTTAGCGGGCGAAGATTACGCTGCCTATATCAACGATAATTTTTATCAACCACTGGGAGCTACCACGCTGACGTTCCGTCCGTTTGAAAAATTTCCACTGGAACGGATTGTTCCCACTGAAAACGATTATCTATTTCGAGGCGAACCCATTCACGGGCCGGTGCACGACGAAGGAGCCATTCTGATGGGCGGAGTTTCAGCCAATGCTGGATTATTTGCCAACGCCAATGACTTAGCCAAATTGATACAAATGTACTTGGAAGGTGGGGAATACGGCGGGCAACGTTACATTGGCGAAGAAACTATCCAGGAATTTACCCGCTACCAATTTCCTGAAAATGATAATCGTCGTGGACTAGGATTTGACAAACCCAATATCGAACGCTCGCCCACCGGAAACGCTGCCGTGAGTGCCAGCGATGATAGCTTCGGCCACTCCGGCTTCACCGGAACCTTTACCTGGGCCGATCCCGAGCACGGTCTACTCTACGTATTCCTTGCTAACCGTGTACATCCTACCCGCGATAACACCCGCCTCTATCAACTCAACACCCGCACCAATATTCAGCAAGTCATTTACGACTCGCTGGTTGATGGAATTACTTATTCGGTAGAGAGAGAATAGTATTAGTTTTTATAGCAAAAATATTCGTCATTAGAAATAAATCCTAGTACAACTTGTTCTTAAGTGAGTACGTATACCTGTACATAAATAAGAATAAATAACTTTATGATTGCTGCAAATTTCTCGGAATTCCGAGCCGGATTAAAAAAGTATTTAGATAGCGTTGAGGATGATAACGAAACCCTAATTATCAAGCGAAAGAGCGGGAAGGGAACTGTTATAATTTCACTAGACGAGTATAACTCTATGATGGAAACCCTGCACTTGCTCAGTTCTAAGAAAAACGCTAACCGATTATACGAATCGATCCATCAGATGAAATCCGGTAAAACCATAAGGCCAAAATTGGAGGATTAATATGGTACTCATCTTTACCGAAAACGCCTGGGAGGATTATCTTTATTGGCAGAAGGTGGATAAGAGAATGATCAAAAAGATCAATAATTTAATCAAGAATATTAAAAGAACCTCCTTCAGCGGTATTGGAAAACCGGAGCCACTCAAATACGATTTGAGCGGATATTGGTCAAGGCGGATAGACCAAGAGCACCGGTTGGTTTATCAAGTAGCTGACGATGAACTGCTTATCTACGCTTGTCGCTATCACTATGATTCATAACCTACCAATAGTATCTTCTCTTTCTAAATCTATTCCAAAACTCGTACGTATACTTCTGCAGCACCTACCGTAGAAAAAGCCGTATGAACAGAACGCTCACCCTCAACCAAAGCCTGTTAACCTTCGGCATTCCACTCAGCCTGTTTGGAATACTGGCTTTTTTAATAAAGTTCTTTCCACTGGCTGGAGATGATGTGCTGAGCTTAGCCGTTTCGGTTGATCTGCTACTGACTATTCCGTTAGTTTACCTATTGTTGATCCGCCAAACGGCGATTCCAAAAACAACAACGGTCCCGGTAATGATAATCGGTCTACTGCTTGGATCATATTTTCTTCCGAAAGGAAGCCAAACGTATTTGGAACTCTTCAAAACCTGGGGTTTGCCCGTTATCGAGCTTTCGGTGCTGACGTTTGTTGTCCTAAAAGTTCGCAGTGCTATTGGTCAGTACAAACGGCTGAAAGGAATCAATCCCGATATCTTCTCAATGCTGAAAAGTACCTGCCGTGAGATTCTCCCTCCACGACTAGTCATGCTATTTGCTACTGAAGTAGCCGTGATTTACTATGGGTTTATCAACTGGGGGACTTCCTCCCCACAGAAAAACGAATTTACCTACCACAAAGAAAGTGGAAGCCCGGCATTGCTAGGGGCTTTCATTTTCATCATTATTATCGAAACGTTCGTTTTTCACCTTTTACTAGCCCAGTGGAGCGTAGTTGCCGCCTGGGTACTATCGGCTCTCAGTATTTATACCGCTTTTCAAGTTTTCGGGTTCGCCCGGTCACTTGCCAAACGACCTATTTTGATTGATGAAGATAGCTTAGTTTTACGATACGGTATTCTAAACGAAGCAACAATTCCATTCCCAGATATCGACAGAATTGAGTTATCAAGCAAACCAGCAGAGTACTCTGGTTTCATAAAACTATCCCCACTAGGAGAATTGGAAAGTCATAATGTGATTATTGGCCTCAATAAGGAAAATACAGCGGTGGGACTTTACGGAATGAAGAAGCGATTTACAATAATTGGTCTGCACATTGACGAACCAAAGAAGTTCAAGGAGCAGGTAGACAGGATACTGTTAAACTCAGAATAAGCATTAGGCAGTACTCATTTCGCTGCTGTTTACTATACTGAAATCTCACAACTAGCTAACGATATATAATCTGGTTGGTCGGAAACTAACTGGTGCTTATAGCTTTTAAGCAGTTGACCTCGGTAAATTAAGAAAATCCCAGGCATTCGGAAGCCATCGCCTACCAGTCTGCCAATTCCGTGTCCGTTAAATACTCCAGCTTTTAATCCGCGCAGCCATACTCGTAAACCAAACGCTTGAGAAAACCGAGCTCGCTGTAGTCGAAACAAGTTATACAGTTGGCACTCGGGATCACTAATATGGGCTAATCCAGCTAGATCATTCTTAGCAAAATACGCTTCGCCTTGCGCGGAACTTCCCATATGCACCAGCACAATTCTTACTCCCTGGTTTTCTATAGCCGTTCGCTTGTCAGCGATTTCGTGTAGTGCTTCCCGGCAGAAGGTACAACCAAAATGTCGTAAAAAAACTAATAACAATGGTTTTTGATACGAATACTGAGAGAGGTCGTATCCTTGGTTAGTAGAGAACTTAGCTAGAGTCTCGGAAAGTGGTTTATCCGGATTGGTACGCTGCGCTTCGTGAGGGGCCTGCCACTCTCGAAACACCCAATAAAGTGTCACCCCTAGTGGGCCCAACCAGATTAAATCCTTTACTGCAAAATAGAGCGCTAGTTGATAAGTGATAACTTCCGAAATGCAGCCCGCAATAATGGCTACCGTTTCTATAAGCTTAATCAGAAAACCTAACAATAGTATTAGCAGCCCCTTTACCGGATTGAAGGATGTGAAGTAGTATACTACTCCAAAAAGCATAGCAGTTGCTCCGATCATATGCCAAGGCAAAAATACCGTAGGTACGTCCATCTTCGCCCAACGAAGTAGGCCCTCAGGAGCAAGTACTAAGATCAGCCCCCACAACAGGTTGGTGAACCCCATGAAGCGCAGTAGCATGCCAATCCAATCAGGAAGCCGCTTCATGGGTGTTTTGTTTTCGTACTTGGATCATTCGCACAAAAATAATGGTCAACGGAATTAACCAAAGAAGATCATTCATAATCAAATGAAACAGGTAGGAGTCTGTTAGTGTAGGCTGAATAAACATAAGATAAAAGCCAATGGCTCCGAACAGTTTAGATACAATTCCTAGCGGAACTACCCACCAGAATCGGTTTGGATAAAGCGCTACTAAAATGTAAGCCATTCCAAACAATAGTACTCCGGCACCCTGCCACTTTATTAGTCCGGGAGCAGCGACTGATGTTTCGGTAATCCACTGGTAGAAAGAAGCCGGAAAGTAATAGATGAAGGCACCCCAACCAACGTTGTAAGCTCCCGCCAGCAGAAGTAATC
>NZ_JBARYM010000132.1:0-5760 GCF_049647865.1 Tunicatimonas sp.
CCTTTACTCCTATCCGAATAACCGGACAAGGGTGATGTTCAGAAACCACTCCGGCTACCGCTTCTCCTAATCCGCCAATGATGGAGTGTTCCTCGGCAGTAATAATTCCTTTGGTTTCTCTGGCGGCGGTTATTATGGCTTCGGTATCTAGTGGTTTTATAGTGGGTAAATGCAGTACTCGTACTGAATATCCTTCTTGGGTTAGCGTATCCGCTGCCTTTAGTCCTTCACTTACCATGATTCCGGTAGTAATAATCGTAACATCGTTCCCCTCGCGCAGTAGTTTACCTTTGCCGATAGTAAAATCAGTGTGAATGTCTTCTACAACTGGATAAGAATCTCGTCCGAAACGGAGGTACACCGGGCCATGATATTTACCGGCGGCAATCGTTGCCTGCTTGGCTTCTTCATAGTCGCCGGGAACCAGTACGGTCATGTTGGGGAAGACTCGAGCGATGGCGATATCTTCGTTCGCTTGGTGCGATGCGCCGTCTCCGCCGGTACTGATTCCGCAGTGGGTTGCTCCAATTTTTACGTTTAGTTTGGGGTAAGCAATGGAGTTTCGCATTTGGTCGCCCGCCCGGCAGGTGGCAAACACTCCAAAGGTTGAGGCAAAGGGAATATAGCCTTCAAGTGCTAATCCAGCCGCTACTGATAGCATATTCTGCTCTTGCACCCCGCAGTTGAAAAATCGGTCGGGATACTCCGCTTCAAACTCGTAGGTTTTGGTGGCTTTGGCTACGTCGGCATCCAGCACTACTAAGTTATCGTGATCTTTTCCTAGTTCTTTCAGGCCGTCTACGTAGCCCTGGCGGGTTTGCTTAAATTCCATTGGTCAGTTCTTTTAGGGCACTTTCAAAAGCTTGCTTATCGGGGGGAGTACCGTGCCAGTTCACTTCGTTTTCCATAAATGATACGCCTTTGCCTTTAATAGTATTGGCAATGATCATCACCGGTTGGGTTTCCTGCTTGGCATTTTCTACTGTCTTAATAATTTGTTGGTAGTCGTGTCCATCAATGGTAAAAACTTTCCAGCCAAAGCTTTCCCACTTGGGGGCTAGCGGATCAAGCGGCATAATATCTTCGGAATTTCCGTCGGTTTGCAAGTAATTACGATCAACAAAGCCAATCACATTATCTAGTTTGTACTTGTTAGCAAACATCGCGGCTTCCCAAACCTGACCTTCCTGAATTTCTCCGTCGCCGCACATAATGTAGTAGTAATGCTGCTGCTGACGAAGTTTAGCTCCCAAAGCCATACCCAATCCGGTAGAAATACCTAGTCCCAAGGTGCCGGTATTTGCTTCAATGCCCGGAGTCTTAGGTTGGTGCGGATGACCCTGGAGATGCGAACCGGGACGACGGAAAGTCTTCAAGTCTTCTTCAGGAAAATACCCACAATCTGCCAGAATAGCGTAAATCACCGGAGTGCAGTGTCCTTTGGAAAGAATAAATCGATCTCGGCCGGGCCAGTCAGGTTGATCAGGTTTGTGGTTCATTAAGTGGTAGTACAATGCCACCAGCACGTCGGTGGCACCTAAGCTGCCACCTACGTGCCCGGAATTGGCCCGGTGCACCATCGTGACGATCTCCCGCCGTATTTCAACGGCTTTCTTCTTTAATTCTTCAATTTTAGTGTTGTCAATCATCAAGGTAGATTATAAATTTATTCAAGGCCAAGAATCTCTCGGTTCATGGTTTGGTCGGTTTCGCTTTTAGCAAAATCATCGAAGGCTTGAGCGGTGGCGTCAATTAGATGGCGCTGAATGAATGGCGCGCCTTCTTGGGCTCCCTGCTCCGGACTTTTCACACAGCACTCCCATTCCAGAATAGCCCAGCCATCGTAGCCATGTTCGGTTAACAGGGAAAATACCCGACTAAAATTCACCTGACCATCGCCTAATGAGCGAAATCGCCCGGCTCGCTCTTTCCACGATTGGTACCCGCCGTACACTCCTTGCAAACCGGTAGGGTTAAACTCAGCATCTTTTACATGAAAGGCTCGGATGCGGTCGGCGAAGATGGAAATAAACTCCAGATAATCTAACTGCTGAAGTAGCAAGTGGCTAGGATCGTAGGTGATGCCCGCCGCCGGATGTTGAGTAGTATATTCCAGAAACTGCCGAAAGGTTGCCCCATCGTACAGGTCCGAACCCGGATGTAGCTCGTAACCCAACGTAATTCCATTCTCGTGCGCGTAATCCAGCAATGGTAACCACCGCTGGGTTAGCTCCTGAAAAGCTTCTTCAATTAGGCCATCCGAACGCTGAGGCCAGGGATACAAGTACGGCCAGGCTAACCCACCCGAGAGCACCGAAATATTCGTAGTGCCCATATTAACTGAGGCTCGAATGGTTTTGCGTAGCTCCTCGCTCGCCCACTCTACTCGTTGTTGATCGTTTAGCCCGGTTGGATAAAATGGCTGAAACAGTCGCTCGTACGCCGGATGCATGGCTATTACTTGTCCTTGTAGATAGGAGGCTAGCTCAATTACCTCTAACCCCTGTTCACTTAACTTTCCCCTGAGATCATCGCAGTATCCCTTAGACTCTGCTGCTTGGTCTAAATCAATAACTCTGGCATCCCAAGTAGGAATTTGCACCCCTCGGTAGCCTAACTCAGCCACCCACGTACCTATGGCTTCTAACTGATTGAATGGTGGGTTTTCACCTAAAAATTGTGCTAGAAAGATACCTGGGCCCTGCATGGTAGACATACTGTGTTGGTGGTATATAGTAGGAAAGATACTGCAAACTGCTTGAGTGTGCTATCGCACCTACTCTAGACTTCATGCGACCAGAAATTCTGTAGTCACAAAATCTATAAGTAATCTGTAAATGTACCTTTTAGAATATATTTCTCAAAAATGGATTTGTTGTTAACTGATTAAAAAATCTGCTTATAATTCTTTAAAGGTTTAATAGTCCTGAGCAGTAGATCGATCACATCAGAAATACTTCTTAATCAGATTGAAAGATATGTAACATATCTTAAGAATTTAGTTGTTTATGAGAGAAAAAATCAGTTACTTTTATAAAATATTGAAAGAATAACAACGTTCATTGCGGTCACCTTTACTCATATTATTTTTATCCTTCTTTTCTGCGCTGGCTTTTAGTCAGAGCATTTCACTGTTAGATCCCATTGTGGAAGAATCAATAGCTACGGGAAATATGGTTGAAACCGAGCTACAAGTAAAAAATAATAGTGACCATCTCATACGGCTTGGAGTAAAGTTAAACGATCCTTTTCATAAGAGTGATCTAATATCATCTATTTGTATCGGTGAAGAATGTTTTTCTCAGTTTGATGCGCTGGAAGTTACTACCCTGCATCCGGGTGAAGTGCTACGCGATGTGCATATTCAGTTTAGCGCGGGGTACGATGAACTGACTAGAGAGCTCTCGGTCACCTTCTACGACATAGAAAATCCGTCGGAGGAACTCACTGAACGTTTTCGTTACCATATTAAAGATGATTTCCCGAACGGAGTTCTCTTTGCAAACGAGGCTTTGCAAATCAGCAAAGTTTACCCTAACCCGGTGTCAAATACAGCTTCTATTGATTACGCCCTACATAATTGGTCGCAAACTGCCACCATTAGTGTACATAATATTTTGGGCGACCGGGTGCTAAACCTTCAGCTTGATCAAGCTGAAACCAATCTTAAAATTTCGACCGATCAGCTTCCCAATGGCATTTACTTCTACACGTTACAGCTCAATGGTAAGGGGGTAACGACTAAAAAGTTTGTTGTTAGAAAATAAGCGACTCATTCCTATCGTTTCTAGCGTATCTGGAACTTGTTGATGGATAGCATAGTTGCAATTGGTGCAACAAGACTCTATCTTTGCACTTTAGAAAAGATGCCGATTTGAAACAATACATTACTGTTTTTTTATTGCTTAGTGCTATTTCTTTTAGTTGTAGTGATTACCGCACTTTGCTAAAAAAAGGTAGCTGGGAAGAGCAGTACGAAGCTGCTTTAAAATACTACGAAGACAAAGATTTCTATCGAGCTACCGTATTGCTGGAAAACGTTTTACCGATCATTCGCGGTACGCAGAAAGCAGAAGAGGCTCAGTTTTATTATGCTTACGCTCACTACTATGAGCAGAAGTATATTCTAAGCGCTCATTATTTTAAAGAGTTCTACGAAACATACTCTCGAAGTGATCGGGCGCAGGAATCTATGTTCATGCACGCTTATTCGCTTTATTTAGAATCTCCCGACCCTAGCTTAGAGCAGAGTAGCACCAAGGAGGCCATTGATGCTATGCAACGATTCATTAATCGCCATCCTTACAGTGATTATAAAGAGCGGGCAGAAACAATTTTAGACGAGCTTCAGGAAAAGCTGGAAATAAAAGCATTTAAAAACGCTACTCAATACTATGATCTTAGACGATACGAAGCAGCAATTATTGCCTTAGACAACTTTCAGAGAGATTATCCTGATTCGGATTTGAATGAAGAGGCGAGTTACTATAAGTTAGCCGCTCAGTATCAGTTGGCCGAGCGAAGTATTATTACTAAGCAAAAAGATCGTTACTATACCACCATTGAGTATTGTCAAAACTTTATCGATAAATATCCTCAGAGCGAGTTCGTCGGACGGGCTGAATCCATCTACGAGTCTTGTTTGAATAAAGTACAAAAGGCAAGTAAAAACAGTTAATTTCTATCCTAATGATTAAAAAACCCAATGTAAACTCCTCTATCGTTACCCACGATACTGATAAATTAGCCGCTCCTACCGGAAATCTTTACGAATCAGTCGTTGTCATTTCTAAGCGGGCCCGTCAAATTTCGGTGAATCTAAAGGAAGAATTGAACGGCAAGCTAGCTGAATTTGCTACTACCGTTGATAATCTGGAGGAGGTCTTTGAGAACCGTGAGCAGATAGAGATTTCTAAGTTCTACGAAAGAATGCCTAAACCTACTATCTTGGCCACCGACGAGTTTGTCAACGAAGAAATTATGTATCGTCGGGTAGAAGATACCGAAGGATAAAGATACCTTGTCACTACAGGGAAAAAAAGTTATTCTGGGAGTTTGTGGAAGTATAGCAGCCTATAAAGCTGCTTTTTTGGTTCGATTACTTGTGAAAGAGAAAGCAGAGGTGCAGATTATCATGACCGAAGCGGCCCAAAATTTTATTACCCCCCTTACCTTAGCCACCCTTTCCAAACGCCCGGTACTTTCCCAGTTTTCCTCCGATCTTTCTATAGGTCAGTGGAACAATCACGTAGATTTGGGATTATGGGCTGACCTGTTTCTAATAGCTCCCATCAGTGCTCACACACTGGCCAAGTTTGCTTCTGGCCACTGCGATGACTTACTAACGGCGGTTTATCTCTCGGCTCGCTGTCCAGTTTGGGTTGCTCCCGCTATGGATTTAGATATGTATCAGCATCCTTCGGTGCAAACTAATTTAAAAAAACTAGCCTCTTACAGCAACACCATTGTTGATGCGGAAGAAGGCGAATTGGCCAGTGGCCTTTCGGGAGTTGGTCGGCTGGCTGAACCAGAACATATCATTCAGAAGTTATCAGCTTTTTTTGAGCATTCGCAGTCGCTACAAGGTAAGAGAGTGCTAATTACTGCGGGACCAACCCAGGAACCAATCGATCCGGTTCGGTTTCTCACCAATGCTTCTTCCGGTAAGATGGGCTACGCATTAGCCAATGAAGCAGCTCAGCGAGGTGCGGAAGTAGCCCTTATTAGTGGTCCAGTAGCCATAGAAATTAGCCATCCGGC
>NZ_JBARYM010000133.1:0-4001 GCF_049647865.1 Tunicatimonas sp.
CGTCCCAGCATGGGTTCCTGGATTACCTATGGTTTGGGTTCGGACAACGAAAACCTACCGGGCTTTGTAGTATTGGTTTCGGGAGGCGACCCTAGTGCCGGTAAAAGTGCCTGGGGAAGTGGCTTCTTGCCCACCGTGCATCAGGGAGTACAGTGCCGCTCGGAAGGTGATCCGGTGCTTTACCTATCTAATCCCGATAACGTAGACCCGTACCTTCGTAAGTGTTCTATTGATGCTATCAACGCGATTAATGAACAGGAATACCAACAGGCTCACGACCCAGAAATTCTGACCCGTATCTCGCAGTACGAGCTAGCCTTTCGAATGCAAACCGCCGTACCGGAAGTGATGAACATCAACGACGAACCCGAGTGGGTCCACCAACTGTACGGCACCGAACCGGGAAAGGCTTCCTTCGCTAATAACTGCCTGCTGGCTCGTCGGCTGGTAGAGAACGGAGTCCGCTTTGTGCAACTCTTCGACCGTCGCTGGGATACCCACGGGGCCGGACCCGGTAATGGGGTAGATAGTGGCCTCAAGAATGCATGCAAGTCTATTGATCAACCCATGAGTGCGCTGCTGCTAGATTTGAAGCAACGCGGCTTACTGGATGAAACGCTGGTAGTGTGGGGCGGCGAGTTTGGCCGAACCCCCATGATGGAAGCCCGTTCGGGAGCCGACTTCAAGGGTCGCGATCACCACGGCGATGCCTTTACCATGTGGATGGCCGGGGGCGGAGTGAAGCGGGGCTTCACCCACGGCGAAACCGACGAGATTGGCTTCTCCGGCGTTAGTGGCCGGGTGCACGTTCACGATCTACAAGCAACTATTCTGCACCAGCTAGGTCTTGACCACGAACGCTTAACCCACCGCTTCCAAGGCCGCGACTTTCGCCTTACCGACGTACATGGCAAAGTAGTGAAGGAGATCTTAGCGTAAATTACCTAACACAGATTATAACTTCTCCTTCTAGGTGGTTCTAACAAAATTGTACTGAGGCAAGAATTACGCATTTTCTTAACCGTGCTATTCCTGTGCCCGACCTGTGCTTAAGCCGTATCTGAGAAAAATTGTACATTTTAAAGAAATAGTATCTGGCACATTGGCACAATAGGATAGTTGAAACACGCTTTTATATTGCGTAAATTGTTGAGTAGTATAAACTGAATGAATAATGAAACGGAGTCAAATTTACCACGCTGACCCAGATATTTTGGGTGGCACTCCGGTATTTACCGGCACCCGAGTACCAATTGATACCCTGCTGGTTTATCTGCGCAAGGGCAAACGTATTGAGGATTTTCGGGATGACTTTCCTACGGTAAGTCGCGAGCAGGCTGAAGCTTTACTCAAACTGGCCGAGAAAGAGTTAGTATCGTACGTGTAATGCGGATTCTGCAGATGAAAACTTACCACGCAAGCTTAAATGGTCATTAGAAGCCGAAGCTATCACGGTACCCGAACGCGGGTGGGGTGGTGTAAAAAATGGTCAGCTTCTGCGGCAGGCCGCTACTGAGTTTGATGTTATGCTTACAATGGATCGGGGCATAGAATACCAGCAAAATTTAGCAGGACTTAACTTGTGCCTTATTGTTCTTTCGGCTGTTAGCAACGACATAGATGATTTACTTCCTCTGGTTCCAGCTATCAACGCTGCTTTATCAGCAGATCCAATTAAAACCTCCCTTGGTCGGGTAATTCACATTAATTAGTAAATTAACCTTTTTCTCTTCAATCTAGCATAATTGTTTCACGCTTAGTAAACCACCGTTGGTATAAAGGATATAGACGCAATATTGCGTCTATACAGATGTTATGGGCAACATATAAATAAAAAAATGAGTAAATTTGATAGGGAAAAACTATTTAGGTTATGGCCAGAGAAAAATTAATAAAACTTGAGCAACAGGAGCAAGAATTTGTCAATCATTATGCTGAACTAGGATTTGCCAATCCAGACGAAATGATAAAAAAAGGATTGCATCTTCTCAAAGAAGAACTTAATTATCACGCTCAACTAGCGCAATCCGCCGATTTGTATGCAGAATTATATGATGAGGATGAGAAATTAAAAGAATGGACTGAATCCGCTACACAAGATTGGGATTGATCTATGACAAAACTTCAACGAGGTGATATTATCACCGTAAATCTAAATCCGACAAAAGGCTCTGAGACTGGCAAAATTAGACCCTGTGTAGTGGTCACCAATAATGTGTATAATCAAAGAGTTCCTGTTATTCAAGTGGTGCCTATCACAGAATGGACGGAAAAGAAAGGAAGAATTGTCACTAATGTAATTATTGAGCCAAACGCTGCAAACGGACTAACTAAAAGATCAGTGGCTGATTGCCTGCAAACCCGTCCGATAGATTATCGTCAACGATTAGTAGATGTGAAAGGAAGATTGTCAACAGAACAAATGCAAAAGATAGGCACATCTTTGAAAATCATCTTTGATTTGAAATAGAAAAGTATGCCCATAACATCAGGCAAGTGGCATAGCTAGTTGATTTGCGAACTAAGGCATCAAAGCAAACAAGCACCTAACGTGCGATTTGACAGTAAGCTTCTCCAAAACCGCCACGCCGCCTGCCTAAATCGTTATGGTGCATTAAGGTACGATATACAAACATCCTTTACAGAATTATAGAAACATCGTTTACACTTTTTAAGTCGCAATTTGAAGTAAAATTCAGATTGCCATGCCTTGGAAAGAAACAACGATAATGGAACAAAAAATTGAGTTTATCTGCGAATGGCGAACCGGGAAATATTCCATCACCGAATTATGCAGAAGCTTTGAAATATCTAGGCCTACTGCCTATAAAATCATCACCCGATTCGAAAATGAAGGATATGAAGGTCTGAGAGAACTTTCCAGAAAACCTTGCGGAATGCATCCGAATGCGACCGATCAAAAGGTGGTGGAAGGCATTCTTAAACTGAAAGAAAGACACAAGTTGTGGGGGGCAAAAAAGATCCACAAACTGTTGTATAACGATTTTTCAGATGAAGTGATCCCAAGTATTTTGACCGTTCACAACATCCTGAAAAAACATGGTTTGGTAAGTCCTCAAAAACGCCTGCGAAGGGTCAAACCCATTCACCCTATTTTTGATCCAAAGCATTGCAATGAAGTGTGGAGCGCGGATTACAAAGGAAAGTTCCTGATGGGCAATAAAATCTATTGTCATCCACTCACCATAGCAGACTCAAAGAGTAGATTTGTATTTACTGCTAAAGGGCACTACAGAGAGAACTTTGATTCCGCAAAAGCTGAGTTTAAGCGGGTTTTCAGAATATTTGGTATCCCCAAACAAATCCATACCGATAATGGAAGTCCGTTTGGATCTGTAAAAGCAATACAACGATTTACCAGGCTATCTTATTGGTTCATTGAGTTGGGTATTATGCCGGTGTATTCTGATCCTTCGCACCCTGAACAAAACGGACGGCATGAGCGCATGCATCGTGATTTAAAAGCTGCTTGCGCCAAACCTTCAGCTTATGATTTAAGAGCACAGCAAAGGCGTTTAAATCATTTTGTAAAGGAATATAACCATGTAAGACCGCACGAAGCTTTGGAGATGCAAACGCCTGCTTCCGTGCATGAATTTTCTACGCGTCCTTTTCCGGAAAGAATCCCCCACTTTGATTATGACTCAGCACTGAAAGTCTTGAAAGTAACCAGGAACGGCTCTGTACGATGGGGCTCTTACAACTGGGTGTATGTATCCGCATCCTTGCAAGGAAAATACATCGGAGCTTTGGAGATGGGCAACGGAATTTGGCGTGTGTCTTATAGAAATGTATTTTTAGGCTACTTCAATGAAAATGAATTAAGAACCAAAGAACAATCAGTAAGGCTTGAAACGAATCTAGTGTAAACCTTGATCTATAACTTGTGTAAACGATGTATCTTAACGAACACCTGAATTAGAAATATGGGATCAAGTTTTGTGAAATATGGCAATTTCGGATTTTGGGCATGGGATTCT
>NZ_JBARYM010000134.1:0-3075 GCF_049647865.1 Tunicatimonas sp.
AGCAACACTCCCTAGATGATCTTCCAGTGGAACTAATGCGGGAAGCCAAGGAGAAAGGCTACGCGGATCGACAGATTGCCCACTTGTTAGATTGTCTGGAGAGCGAAGTACACGGCAAACGCAAAGAGATGAGTATCAACCGGGTGTACAAACTGGTAGATACCTGCGCCGCCGAGTTTGTAGCGCAGACTCCCTACTACTACTCCACCTTTCAGCAGGAGAACGAATCTATCCCATCGGATCGGAAGAAAATTGTGGTGCTCGGTTCCGGCCCTAACCGCATTGGGCAAGGTATTGAGTTCGACTACTGCTGCGTGCACGGAGTGCTAGCCGCCAAGGAGATGGGCTACGAAACCATCATGATTAACTGCAATCCCGAAACGGTTTCTACCGACTTCGACATTGCCGATAAGCTCTACTTTGAGCCAGTTTTCTGGGAGCATATTTACGACATCATCCAGCACGAACAGCCCGAAGGAGTGATTGTGCAACTCGGCGGACAAACCGCCCTGAAGCTAGCTGAAAAGCTCGACCGCTACGGTATTCCGATTATCGGTACTAACTATCAATCGTTGGATTTAGCCGAAGATCGCGGACGCTTCTCAACACTACTCAAAGAAAACGATATTCCTTATCCCAACTTCGGAACGATCTCTGACGCTGAATCAGCTCTGGAGCTTTCCAAAGAAATTGGTTTTCCACTGTTGGTGCGTCCGTCGTACGTACTAGGGGGGCAAAGCATGAAGATCGTGATTAATGAGCAGGAACTGGAGAAGCATGTGGTGAACATCCTAAACGAAATGCCCGGTAATCATATTCTGCTTGATCACTTTCTGGAAGGAGCCATTGAAGCCGAAGCCGACGCTATTTGCGATGGCGAAGATGTGCACATCGTCGGCATTATGCAGCACATTGAACCCGCCGGAATCCACTCGGGTGATTCTTACGCGGTGCTCCCGCCCTATAACCTAGGTGACTTTGTGATGCAGCAAATTGAGGCGTATACTAAAAAAATTGCTTTGGCTTTGAATACTGTCGGCCTGATTAATATTCAGTTTGTGGTAAAAGACGATAAGGTCTACATTATTGAAGCCAATCCCCGGGCCTCGCGTACCGTACCGTTCATCTGCAAAGCCTACCGCGAGCCCTACGTGAACTACGCCACCAAAGTGATGCTGGGCGAAAAGAAGGTAAAAGACTTTGACTTTAACCCCCACAAGCAGGGCTACGCCATCAAAGTACCCGTCTTCTCCTTCCACAAGTTCCCCAACGTAAACAAGGAGCTCGGCCCCGAAATGAAATCCACCGGCGAAGCCATCTACTTCATCGACGACCTACTGGACGACTACTTCTTAGATATTTACAGCGAACGGAATTTGTACTTGAGTAAGTAGTGGATAGGGAAGATGTTATTAGTATAGTAAAAATAGTAATAATAAGTCTCCGTTACCCTACAGATATTGATGGATAACGGAGACATTGCCATTATCAATTTGTTGTGCCTAATTGAATGAAGAACAGTATCTTAATAGCTATTACCGTTATCATCGCAATATTTTTCATTCTGTATAATTTACCGATAGAATTATACAATAGAAAAGAGATTGAACGAGGGAACGAATTGATAAATAGTATAGATAGGTATTATCATAAAGAAGGGAATCTTCCTGCTAACAATGATTGGGAAGCGTTAAGGAAGATTGGATTTACAAGAGAAGAAATGGGAAGAGCATATCCAGAAATAAGAAACCTCAATGACTCAACCTATGAATTGATATTTACCATCGGATTTGATCCGCCATATTTGATGTGGAATTCGAATGAAAAAAAATGGAAAGAAGATTTTCCTTCAATTTCTGAATCTTGGATGGAAAAGGATGAAAACTAGGCACAACATCGCTCAGCCCTCATTGAAGAAGAAATCTGCACCTAAGCGTTATTGATGGCAAATTCGTATCTTTGCTCAAAAAAAGACTGATGGAAGAGCAAAGAGAAAAGTACATCAATCCATTCACCGATTACGGATTCAAGCGACTGTTTGGCGAAGAACCGAATAAGGATTTGTTGCTTGATTTCCTGAACGAACTACTCAAGCACGAACAAGGTCGAATCACTGAGCTGACGTACTTAAAGACTGATAAATTAGGAAGCAGCGAAGAAGACCGGAAGGCTGTCTTTGATCTGTATTGCCAAAACGCACGAGGGGAAAAATTCATCGTAGAACTTCAAAAGACAAAACAAAAGTTTTTCAAAGACCGAACGGTCTACTATTCAACGTTTCCTATCCGCGAGCAAGCCCAAAGAGGATCGGATTGGACATTTGAATTGAAAGCGGTGTACACGGTAGCCATTCTGGACTTCGTTTTTGACGAAGATCAAAACGAACCCAATAAGTTCCGCTACGACGTAAAGCTAACTGATATAGAAACTTGTCAGGTATTCTATGACAAGCTAACTTTCGTGTACTTGGAAATGCCCAAGTTCCAAAAGGACATCAAGGAGTTAAAGACGAAGTTTGAGAAATGGATGTTCGTGATCCGTAACCTGAACAAACTGGACAGGGTACCGGACGAACTACGGGAAGGCATCTTTGAAAGGTTGTTTGAGGTGGCCGAGATTGCTCGGTTCAGTCCGGAAGAGGTGCAAGCCTACGAGGACAGTCTAAAGTCGTATCGGGATTTAAAGAACTCTTTAGATACTGCTTTTGAAGAAGGGATAGAACAAGGGATAGAACAAGTGGCAATAAACGGTATCAAGCAGGGAAAAAGCGACGAACTGATCATGGAGTTGACCGGATTGAATTTGGAGCAGATAGAGTACCTAAAGGAAAAAATAGAAAACGAGGGGTAATAAGAGCTATGCGATAATGCTCGCTATCGCTCACATTACGCCTACCCAAACCGTTAAATGATAATACTTGATCTGCTCAACACGGGTATGACTACCGAAGAAGTAAAAATAAATGAGTAAAGAAGTTACAAATACAGCATTCTACAACCAAGTTGTTGAACTACTACGCATAGCGAGAGGTAAGGTAGTTCAAACGATAAATAAGACTATGGTATTGGTGTACTT
>NZ_JBARYM010000135.1:0-2760 GCF_049647865.1 Tunicatimonas sp.
CGACTGTGATTGGGCCGCCCAGACAAAAATGAACATCAACTAACGCACGCGTGCAGAGGTGGCACATTCAGGCAACAAACTCCGGTTAAAAATACATGGGAGTATCATACTTCCTATCAGTCACCGCAATGATTAAAAGAAAAGTTACTATCATCATAAAAACCAAAGAAGTTGATTAATCATACGTTAATGAGAAAAAGCCGTCATGGAATCAAGCAGTCTATTAAATCAAATTAAGGAGTCAATCAGAACGACCGATCCTACGGCTGAAGCTTATCTATTTGGGTCACGGGCCAGAAGTACCCATCGGGAGGATTCTGATTGGGACGTATTAATTCTAGTGGATGTCCCGGTTGTATCTTACGATGTAGAGAATAAATTTAGAGACGCACTGTACGACCTAGAATTAGCTTCAGGGGAGATTATATCTATCTTCATTTATCCTAAAGATTATTGGCGAGAGTCGTTAAAGTTCTCCCCCCTTTACAGTCACATAAACCGTGATGGCCTAAAACTACAGTGATTAAGTTAAGAAAGAAAACACCCGGAACATTACCTCCGTAAGAAACGCCAACACTCGGCATAGTATGCAACACCTTCTTCACCTTATATTTAAGGGTAAAAACCAATCATGAAGAAGAATACCATTGAAGCGCGGATGCTAGCCGGTCGTTTAGCCCTGGAAAACGCTCGTAATAATGCTGAGATCAAAGCAGCTCTGGCGCAGTACGGCTATAACAGTGCTCGCATACAAGAAGGAGAAGACACACTGAATGCCGCCGCCGAATGGCAGCAAACCCAAAAGGACCTGTACACCAACAAAAACGAACTTAGCCGTCAGTTGGCGGAAGACGAACAGGAAATGTTGGCAGTGTATACCAATCACTTAACGATTGCTCGTTTTGCCTTCCGTCACGACGAAGTATGGCAAAAAACATTGCAGTTGAAGGGCAACCGCGCCGTTGGGCGAGCCCGAAAGTTAGATCAAATCCGTACGTTCTACCGTCGCCTAACGGCACCAGCCATCAATACCTTGAAGAAATTCGGAGCGGTAACGGAGGAAATTACGCAGGCCCAAGCGATGGCCAATGCGCTGGTCGATGTGCTCAGCAATCGGCAAAACAAACTAGCTCAAGCCCAACAGGCTACCCAATTTCGTAATCAAACCCTAGAGGCCTGGAATACTTGGTTTGATAAATTCAGTCGCGTAGCCGAAGTAGCATTAGCCGATCAGCCCCAGTTATTAGAAGCCCTCAGTGTAGAAGTTCGCTCCTAATTAATGACAAATGAATAGTGATTGATGTATCTTATTAGTCATCAATCACCACTCATTATTCATGACTTGCCCCTCAATAATCGGTGCGTATTCTGCGTTATGGAGAAAACGAGCTATTCATGAGAAGTATATTATTGGGAGTAGGACTGCTATTGTTCTTTACCCAGTGTCAGGAATCTAATGTGGAGTACCCCGCTTCTTCGCTGCTAGGCACCTGGCAACACGCCGACAACGCAACAACCATTCAGTTTGGTCGCAACCAAACGTATACGGTGCAGTTAGCTCCGAATGCCTCCTTTCAGCTATCGTACCGCCTAGAAAGTACCAAACAGTTGGTTCTCTTTGATTCGGTGATTACTCGTACATACGCAGTAGAATTTATTAGTCCCGAACGGTTGCAACTCACCGATATGAATTTGCCTACCGACCTTGGTATTGAGCCGAGCAGTAGTATTTTTCACCGGACTAAGTAATCCATTTGGTTTAAGCGGGTCTACCTCCTACATTTGGCAGCTTAGTGATCTACCTTGCCATGCGCTTGTTTTTACTGAGTCTTATAATGTTCCTTTACAGTTCTATCGCTGTAGCCCAGATGGTTGACACAACGGAATTACCCTACCAGCAGATACCCGAGCACCCCGCAGAATACTCTCCCGGTAATATTCTATCGCGAATGATTGATGGGTTAGGCTTTCGTTATTACTGGGCTACCGAAGGACTCACCAAGAAAGATTTAGCCTTTACTCCCAGCGAGGGCAGCCGAAGCACGCAAGAAACCTTGATTCATCTCTACGGATTGAGCGAAACCATTGTTAATGCTCCCCAGAATCAGCCTAATATCCGTCCTACTAATTGGTCTCAACTTTCGTTTGATACGCTGCGCCACCGCACCTTGACTAATTTTAAAGTAGCTAGTGACTTGTGCCGGGGCAAAACGGCCGATGAGGTAGCAGAATTCACTATTATCTTTCAAAGTGGCGAGCGAAGCAGAGAGTTTCCTTACTGGAATATGATTAACGGGCCTATTGCCGATGCAATCTATCACACTGGGCAGATCGTCGTCTTCCGCCGCACCTCAGGCAATCCGATTAACCCAAAGGTGGATGTTTTTTTGGGGCGAACGGGTTCTTGATCACAGTATACGCCTAACAACTAAGTTGGCTGAGCAACCTTAGTTGTATAGAATGCCTGCACGAAGAACACGTGCGGAAGGGTTAGAATTGAAATAAGAATGAAAAACAGTAGATACGGCGATTGCAGCAACCCCCACTGTTGGTTGACTAAGAAAACGAAGGAAAAAATTATTAGGGCGGATATACTGAGCGGAAGAGCAGTTTTAGCAAAGCTCAAAGCTGAGAAGTACGGCTTTAGCAATCGCATTTTTTTGATCTCAATACGCACTGAGATAAGAGAATGCCACAGCCCGAAGTAGATAGAAAAGCCCACTAACAGCGGGGTATAGTACGCCAGTCCAATAATTAATA
>NZ_JBARYM010000136.1:0-2533 GCF_049647865.1 Tunicatimonas sp.
GTTATAGAGAAAAAGTAGTTGTGAACAAAAATGACTATTAGTTTTTTTTATTGTGGGCAATTCCATTGGTCATCATTTGTACCGAAATATTGATTACTTCATCCATCGGAGTTTCGTGAATATTCTGTATTAATTTCTGCTTGGTTTGTACAAACTGGATAACTCCAATATTAGTAGCCCAGATGACCCTTACTAATAGCTGAGGATTGAGATTAGGATTAATTTCGCCTTTGCGCTGTCCCTCCACGATAATTTCTTCGCAGAAATCCTGAATTGATTGACTGATCTTAACGTACTCCTGGAGATTGATGTTAAAATCAGGACGTTCAATATGGGCTAATAAATCGTGATACGTAGAATAGCTCTGATAGTATCGGTAAGCTGCCCAGCAGATGGCTTTAAGCTTTTCTACACTATGCGTATGATTTGCGGTTGCTTGCTGAAAAGCTTGCAATAATAAACTTACGGCTTTGGTACTAATTTCGCCTAAAATCTCGTCTTTGCTCTTAAAATACTTATAGATAGTACCTTTAGCGATATTAGCCCGTTCAGCTACCTGATCAATCGTAAAGTCTTCGATACCTGCATCAATCAACACCAAGTCTGCCGCCGACAATATTTGCTGCCGTCGCATTTCTGCTGATTGATGTTTAGAGCCGACTTTCATAATGACTAGTGGTCAAGAGTATCTATCCATATACCAAAAAGTGGTACAAATGGTTTAGAAATATGAAACCAGCTCCGACCTAAATACGCAATCTATCACCAAAAGATCGCGCTGAATGGGTTGTTTTATCAAATCCTCTTTGCACGAGGCTGTAGATCAGTGAGCGCACCAATCCGAATGGGTTCACCTGACTCAATACTATTACGAGCGGCTACACCGATCAGAATGGACATCGCTCCGTCGCGCACTCCGGCTGCCCGGTCGTAGGGGTCAGGCTTATTGGGACTTTTGAATATTTTGTCGTGCAACCGTTTGTCGCCCCCTCCGTGACCGCCCCGCTCTACCGGCACATTGACCGTCTCAAAGGTATTCCAGTTCTTGTGAACAATCAATGGTTGTGATTGCGCTTCGTCTTCGCCCGACTGATTCATTTCGGCGGCGTGTAATTCCGATTGGCTCATGTTCTCGCTTTTGAAGTAGGGAATATCCAGCCAAGCCTCAATGCGGCCGTCCATCCCGTTAAAAGCGATGCGCCAGCCTTCGTAGGGCGAGTACGTGGTGAGTGAGTAATTAACCACCGTGTCATTAGCATATTTAATCTGCGCTGACATTTTATCGTAGATATTAATATCCTCGCGGAACAAACAGTTATCGCGAATGTAACCATCGTACTTTTCGTTTTTCACGTACAAGTCCATATCCCGCTCACTTTTGGTGATATCCCAATGAAACTTACAATCATTTTTGTGTTCACAGGTGCGGCATTTATCTCCTCGGAAAGGACCATTAATTCCGTAGTGCTCCAGGGCTCCGTAAGCGAATACTTCCGAGGGGTCAGAGTCCAGCCACCAGTTGAGCAGGTCGAAGTGGTGGGTAGATTTATGCACCCACAGCGTACCCCCCGCCTGTCGCAAACCGTGCCAGCGACGGAAGTACGATGCCCCGTGGTAGGTGTTCAAGTACCAGTGAAAATCAACTGAAGTGATCTTTCCTACCGCATTATTCATTAGTAGCTCTTTAATCTTGGTAGCGTAGGGGCTCCAGCGGTAGTTGAAACCCACGATTAAGTTTTTGTTAGAACTTCGTTCAGCATCCAGAATCGCCTGACATTTGCGTTCATCAGTTGTTAGGGGTTTTTCGGTCAGCACATCGCAGCCCATCTGCAAACCTTTAATGATAAATTCGTGATGGGTAGAATCTTTGGTGGTTACAATCACTAAATCAGGTTTGGTCTGATTGACCATCTCTTCAAAATTAGTGAAGATGGGACATTCTACTCCCATGTACTCTTTCGCGTAAGCCAATCGCCCGGGGTTGATATCACTCAATCCGACAAACTCTAGAATATCAGGGTACTGTTCTACCAGTCGTTTGCCCCAAAAGGAGGTGCCGCGCACTCCGGTTCCAACCAAAGCTACTTTAAGCTTTTCATCTCGGAGATCAAACCCAGCGGCAGGGGCGGTGATCATGGAGCCCGCGGCCAGCATACTTACGGAAGTTAAAAAAGAGCGACGCGAAATATCAGTTTTTGACATAGTTGTGTAATTCTAGATTGTTCAGAAATATATTAAGAATTATTGACTTATTTGGGGTAGGCCTGACCGTCTTTAGGGAAGATTAGCCGGTTGCACCTCGAATATGATGCTTTCATAAAACGGTTTTCCTTGTTTGGTTAATCCTTGCACCACTACCTCATACTGACCTAGCTCATCAGAGGTAGTAAATGAAAAAGAGGGAGCATCGTCGGATTGGAAAGTGATATTCGGCTTCCAGTAGAGTAATGTTCTAAAATCGGGTAGCGACGTAGTTAATGAATCGGGCGATGAAAAAGAGACCGATGGTGTGTAGTAGGGCAAGGTAGTGAAG
>NZ_JBARYM010000137.1:0-11602 GCF_049647865.1 Tunicatimonas sp.
CTTCAAAAGGGTATAAATCAACAATTATTAGGTCCAACGCTGGAATATCTTACTCGCTAACCTGACTTTGATCACCTTCATTCTCACGACGATACAAGATACCGCCAAACACCTTTGGGTGTAGCGTTTTCACCCTTCCTCCTAAGATAGACGGATAACCGGTTAAGTCTTCTACTGCCGTAACTGAAGTGCCTTGTTCTTCAATAAATTTTTGGGTTCCTCCGGTAGAATAAATAGTCACTCCCATCTGATGTAGTTGCTGTATAATAGGTTCCAACTGATCTTTATGGTATACAGAGATAAGAGCCGATTGAATAGTATGATTCATAAGTATGTTAATTGTTCAATTGCTAAATTGTTCGATGGCTGATGGCTGATGGCTGATGGCTGATGGCTGATGGCTGATGGCTGATGGCTGATGGCTGATGGCTGATACTTAATCTTTCAATGTTCATAACTTTTCGTATTTCACCTTCCATCCCTCTATCTTTCTACTCTTTTCCGGTCTCCGGTCTTCTGCCTTATCGTTTCTTCAATAATTTGAGGATAGTACTCGTGCTCAAGGTGATGTACTTTATCGGCTACAGTTTCGGCAGTATCGTAGGGTTGTACCGTACAGCTTACTTGAAAAATAACGGCACCCTCATCGTAGTTTTCATTTACATAGTGAATAGTGATGCCCGTTACTTCTTCCTTCGCCTCTACTACTGCTTGGTGAACACGTATCCCGTACATACCCTTTCCGCCGTAAGCGGGCAGTAAGGCTGGATGAATGTTTACAATTCGATTTGGAAAAGTATCAATTAAGCCCGGCGGAATCATGAGCATAAAACCCGCCAATACAATCCAATCCACCTGATACGACCGGAGTTTTTCTAACACTCTATCAGTTTGGGTAAGTGCGCTCTTCTCGAGTATCTCTACCGGAATATTAAAGCGAGCGGCCCGGGCAATAGCTCCTGCGTTCGGATTGTTGGTAAGCAGCACGGCTACCCGAATAGAGGTATGGTCACGAAATCGCTCAAAAATCCGTTCGGCATTGGTGCCGCTGCCGGAGGCAAATACCGCCAAGTGTTTCATACGGGCGAATATACAAAATTAGTGATTGTTCTACGATGTTGCGAGGCGAAGTAGTATAGTGCTTATGTATTCATGTTGAACCCCTGAACACCGTTCCGCAATGGCTTGATCAAACTACAGTACCTTAATACTTAACGTTAAAAACTAAAAGAAGACCATACTAACAATTCCGCTCAATATCAGCAACTTACAAAAGTTATTTAGTAGCGTAAAATCACGCCGGGTATCGGCCCGTACTAAGCGAACAATGAAAAATGTAATAGGAACAACCAGAAGAATGAAGTACGTAATAAGGGTTTGATTACCTAACTTTCCGGATAGAAAGAACAAAAGAAAAATGAAGATAGCCGATAAAATATATAGCAAATTCTTAGTTCGGTAAATTCCCCAGGCTACTGGTAAGGTGCGACAGCCGAAGGTTTGGTCGCCAGGCAGGTCTTCCATATCTTTAATAATCTCTCGCAGCAGCGATATTGCGAATGCGAATAGGGCATAAGTAAACACCAGAAACTCCTGCTCACGGTAATAAATCCCCACCAATGCTACGGCCATACCAGATAATACTGCAATAATAAGATTACCAATAAATGGTAACCTCTTCAGACGATTAGAATATAACCATAGCAAAAAAACGCTTCCACAATGAATAACTCCTATTTGCCAAGAAAGTAGAAACCCTATCAGAATACCAAACATCGAGAGAGCTACGTGTCCAACCATTACATAACGACGCTTTAAGGTAGTGCCTACAACCACGCGCTGCGGCCGATTGATCAAATCAATTTTAACATCGTAATAATCGTTAATCATGTAACCGGCGGCCGCAATACAAACCGTAGAGAAAACCAGTAAAAACAACCGGACATCAGTAAGGTAGGCCCGTTGCCCGTAATGCACATCTACCAAAAAATAAGCGGCAAAGTACTGAGTTAAAGCTAGAAAAAGAAGGTTATACACTCGTGTGAGTTTAGCAAACCCCTTGGTCCAGTAAAATAATCGGAATGGTATCCGTAACGCTTTAACATTTCCCATGACTTTACTAAAACGTAAATTGCTCAATATTGATTTATCCAACAAGTAATAAAAAAGCACTTCAACGAATGAATCTCAGAAAATTTAGGTTATAACGCCTATTGCTATCAAGTACTCCCATTACCCTTTGCACATTTGGCAATAAATTCGGGTGATTACTAAGCTAGATAGTGACTGACGGTACAATAATTTAGCAAACTTGTAGTAACTTAGCAACTCGAATTAGATCAATTTCTTATGAATTCGCGGGAAGAACAATTATTAGCACTAGCGCAAGAACGAATTTTAATTTTAGATGGGGCCATGGGCACCATGATTCAGCGGCATAAGCTGGGAGAAGATGATTTTCGGAATGAAGCGCTGAAAGACCACCCTCATCCCCTGCAAGGGAATAATGACCTTTTATCGGTTACCCGACCCGATGTAATTCGCGAGATTCATCAGGCTTATTTTGAGGCAGGAGCTGATATTGCCGAAACCAATACGTTTAGTGGAACCGCTATTGCTCAAGCAGACTACGGACTGGAAAGCTTAGTGTATGATATTAACTTCCAGTCGGCGAAAATTGCTCGGAAGGTAGCCGATGAATTTACAGCTCGCGAACCAGATAAGCCTCGCTTTGTAGCCGGTTCTTTAGGGCCAACCAACAAAACTGCCTCTTTGTCACCCGATGTAAATGATCCGGGCTACCGAGCGGTAACTTTTGACGAACTAGTAGCGGCGTATCAAGAGCAAATTACTGGATTGGTAGAAGGCGGGGCAGATATGCTTTTGGTAGAAACAGTTTTTGATACCCTGAATGCTAAAGCGGCTCTGTTTGCGATTCAAACCTACTTTGAGGAAAATCATATTTCGCTACCGACTATGGTTTCTGGTACCATTACCGATGCGAGTGGACGTACGCTATCGGGCCAGACGACCGAAGCATTCTGGAGTTCGATTATGCATGGCAACTTATTCAGCGTGGGATTGAATTGTGCGCTGGGAGCTAAAGATTTACAGCCATATCTACGAGAATTATCGCGTCACGCTCATTGCTTGGTTACGGCTCATCCTAATGCCGGTTTGCCCAACGAGTTTGGTGAGTACGATCAAACTCCCGATGAGATGGCTGCTGAGATTGAGGCTTTCGCTCAAAAGGGATACTTAAATGTTGTAGGTGGCTGCTGCGGTACTACCCCTGATCATATTCAGGCCATTGCCCGAATGGCTGAAAACTATTCTCCTCGCCCGGTATCTCGCTTAAGTCTGCCCGTTACTGTATAATTATAGTTATTACTGCTTTATGTCGAAAACTTCGTTAGAAGATACTTTGGTTGCTCAGGTTTTATCTGATGCTAATATCCAACCTTTACGCCTCAGCGGACTGGAGCCCTTAGTTGTTAATGAGCATACGGGCTTTGTTAATATTGGTGAACGAACCAATGTAACCGGGTCGCGCAAATTTGCTCGCCTCATTGCCGAAGAAAAGTACGAAGAAGCTGTTGAAGTAGCTCGCGACCAAGTAGAAAATGGTGCACAAATCATCGATATTAATATGGATGATGGAATGCTAGACGGTGAAGCCTGCATGGTGAAGTTCGTCAATCTTATTTCTTCTGAGCCAGACATTGCCCGTGTTCCTTTCATGATCGATTCTTCCAAGTGGCCTATTATTGAGGCTGGGTTGAAAGTAGTGCAGGGGAAATCGGTGGTGAACTCCATCAGCATGAAGGAGGGAGAAGAAGAGTTCATTCGGCAGGCTAAACTAGTAAGGAAATACGGTGCCGCCGTTATAGTTATGGCTTTCGATGAAGATGGGCAAGCGGATAATTACGAGCGTCGTATTGAAATTGCACAGCGTTCCTACAACATCTTAGTCAATCAAGTAAACTTCCCACCTCAAGATATTATTCTTGACCTGAATATCTTCCCCGTTGCCACCGGAATGGAAGAGCACCGCCGTAATGCGCTGGACTTCTTTCTAGCTACAAAGTGGGTACGTGAGAACCTACCCGGAGCGCACGTAAGCGGCGGGGTGAGTAATGTATCGTTCTCTTTTCGCGGCAACAACACCGTTCGCGAAGCCATGCACTCGGCTTTTCTGTATCACGCCAAACGAGCCGGCATGGACATGGGCATTGTCAACCCTACCATGCTGGAGGTGTACGACGATATTCCGAAAGATTTGCTAGCACGAATTGAAGACGTACTACTTGATCGGCGCGATGATGCTACCGAGCGACTGATTGAGTTTGCCGAACAGGTAAGAGGGAACGGAAAAGAAAAGAAAAAAGTAGATGACTCTTGGCGACGTGAACCGGTAGAAAAGCGATTAGAATACGCATTAGTTAAAGGAATTGCTGAATTTGCTGAGCAAGACACGGAGGAAGCCCGTCAGCAGTTTGACCGGCCTATTCAAGTGATTGAAGGCCCCCTAATGGATGGGATGAATGTAGTGGGCGACTTGTTCGGAGCAGGAAAGATGTTTTTGCCCCAGGTAGTAAAAAGTGCCCGGGTGATGAAGAAAGCCGTAGCCTACCTTATTCCCTTTATTGAAGAAGAAAAAGGGGGCGTAGTCCAGAGTAAAGGAAAAATTCTGATGGCTACGGTGAAGGGTGATGTGCACGATATTGGTAAGAATATCGTGGCAGTAGTGCTAGGCTGCAATAACTACGATGTAATTGATATGGGAGTGATGGTTCCGGCTCAAAAAATTCTGGATAAAGCCCGCGAAGAAAATGTAGACATCATTGGTTTAAGTGGCCTTATTACCCCTTCGCTAGATGAAATGGTGAACGTAGCCAAGCTGATGGATGAGCAAGGATTTACTACCCCCCTACTAATTGGGGGAGCGACTACTTCCAAGATTCATACTGCGGTGAAAATAGAGCCGAGCTATCAGCAAGGGGTTATTCACGTGCTGGATGCTTCTCGTTCGGTACCAGTGGCTAGTAACCTGCTCAATCAGGAAGCTCGCGATGGCTTCAAACAGAAAATTCAGGAAGAATACCAGCAGATGCGCGATCGCCACGCCGGAAAGAAAACCCGTAAAGCGTTTACTTCCTTGGCTGAAACCCGAGCTAATAAGTTTCAAGTGGATTGGTCGGATCGGCAAGTAAAAAAACCGCAGTTTTTAGGCACGAAGGTCTTTAAGGAATATCCGTTAGAAGAAATTGCCCAGTACATTGACTGGACTCCATTCTTTATGACCTGGGAGCTGGCCGGAAAATTTCCTAATATTCTGGATGATAAAGTGGTAGGAACAGAAGCCCAATCCCTCTACGCTGATGCCCAGGAAATGCTGGCGAAGATGCTTCAGGAGAAATGGATTACGGCTAATGCGGTGATTGGTTTCTTCCCGGCTAATACCGTACGTTGCGACGATATTGAACTGTACCGTTTTAATAAAGGTGAGGAAGATCGTAGTCAGAAGCTAACTACTTTACATCATTTGCGCCAGCAAACTAAAAAAGCGGCCGGTAAAGAGTACTTCAGCCTAGCTGATTTTGTTGCGCCCAAAGATACTGAATTAACTGATTATGTGGGTGGTTTCGCTGTAACCACAGGAGTAGGCTCCGAAGAAATTGCCAAACGCTTTGAAGCCGACCACGACGACTATAATTCCATTATGGTGAAAGCTTTGGCCGATCGCCTCGCTGAAGCTTTCGCTGAATTAATGCACCGCCGTGTCCGTCGTGAATTCTGGGGCTACGCTCCCGATGAAGAATTAGACAACGAAGCCTTAATCCGGGAAAAATACGCCGGTATTCGTCCGGCTCCCGGTTACCCAGCTTGTCCTGATCACACTGAAAAAGAAACACTATTCTCCCTGCTAGATGTTACCGAAAATACCGGAATCTATCTGACCGAAAACTTTGCCATGTTTCCCGCTGCTTCGGTCAGTGGCTGGTACTTCTCGCATCCGCAGTCCCGCTACTTTGGCATCTCCCGCATTGATGAAGATCAGCTAAAAGATTACGCTCAACGCAAAGATATGCCGTTAGACGTATGCCGAAAATGGTTGAGTCCATACTTAGAGAATTAGTATTTTGTGGTACAGTATTGCGTTATTCCTGATACACCACGTACATCACGGTTTCGCCTACCGCTTTTAGCGTTTCCTGGCCAATAATGTCCATATTATCCGCATGAGTGTGGTGGTAGTCGGCAAAGTAGAATTCGCTGGTGGGTTCGTGCTCAATAATATTTACCATCGGAATTTTGGCTTGGTAGTTCACGTATACGTGGTCGTCTACGATATCAGGACTATTCTTATAAACAAAATACTGTCCGTGACCTAACTGATGCCCTGTATCCCAAATTCGTTTTAGTATACTAGGAGCCGCCTGACGAGAAACTCCTTCCTGGTAGAAAGTAGCGTTTTTCGCCCCTACCATATCCAGTAAGATGCCATAATACGCTGAATAGCGCGGTTCATGTTTGTTCTTCGACCAATACTGAGAACCTAAACACCAGTATACCTGCTGCGAACTTTCAGAAGCAGGTTCTTTGTAATTTTCCGGTTCTCCGTAATCTTCTCCATCAAACAGAATAATATCAATCCCCACATCGGGGAGCGAATCCTGGTTTATTGCCCGAGCCATTTCTAATAATACGGCTACTCCACTAGCTCCATCATTCGCTCCTAAAATGGGTTCTTCGATTCGCGTCGAGTCTTTATCAGCGTAAGGTCGAGTATCCCAGTGAGCTGCCAACAAAATACGCTTCGATTTATCGGGCTGATAGGTAGCAATAATATTATTAAGATTAAGCACAGTGCCATTGTAAGCGGTAGCTTCAAACGATTGTAATTGCACTTCAGCACCAAACTGTTCTAATTTTTCTACTAGATATTCCTGGCATTCTTGATGCGCGACTGAGTTAGGTACGCGTGGCCCAAAAGCTACCTGAGCTTCCAGATAAGCGTAAGCTGAGTCAGCATTATAGGTTGGAACGTACTTTGGCTCTTCGGTTTGCTTCGTTGTTTCTTCTACTGAGCCCGACTGGCAACCTACCAAAAAGGTAATGCAACTTATTATACAATAGTGCGGCCAGATTTTGTTCGTCATAGCATTGCTATTATTATTTTCTTTTCAGCATAACGGTGAATAAAACTAAAAAATTTGCGAACCAATGGTAAAAATGAATTTTGTTGATTCTGGTGTTGTTGCATCAACAGGCTAAATAGGTAATCATAAATATCTTCAGGGATAGTAAGTCACTTTCTTCAATACCTTTGCTTTAAATAACATATTTGCTAACTTTGCAGAAGTTTGTTACGGCAACATTCAAGAGGGGGCAATCGTCCCCTCTTTTTTGTTATAATTTATGGCAATACCAGACAAAATTACGCAGTGGGTTTCTAGTCTTTTGGAGGAAAAAGATAGTCGTTTTTTTCTGGTAGACACTCGTGTGAACCAAACTCCTGCTGGTACTAAAGTGGTTGTACACGTTGATGGTGACGAAGGAATTTCTATTGATACATGTGCTGAGGTGAGTCGAACTTTGGCTAGTCGGTTGGAAGAGGAAGAATTAGTTAGTGGGAAATACGTACTAGAGGTTTCTTCACCCGGTTTAGACCAGCCGCTGAAGCTGTATCGGCAGTATCAGAAAAATGTAGGACGCACAGTGAAGGTGCTAACGCAGGATAGCAAAACCATTCAAGGAATATTACTAAGTGTATCAGATGAGGCCATAGAACTTGAGTCGGCAGCTAAAGGTAAAAAGAAGAAGAAAAGTGAACCGCCGCAGGTGGTCCGCATTCCTTTTGATCAAATTAAAAAAACTAACGTACTAGTTACATTCTAAGCATATGATGGATACGGCAACTTTAATCGAGTCGTTTGCGGATTTTGCCCGGGGCAAAAATATTGACCGTCCCACCATGATTCGCATTCTGGAAGACGTTTTCCGGGCGATGGTTCGTAAGCGATACGAAACTGACGAAAACTTTGATGTTATTATTAACGCTGACAAAGGCGATCTGGAGATTTGGCGCTTTCGGGAAATTGTAGACGACGATTCCGAAGATATTTGGGACCACGACAAAATAAGTCTTACCGAAGCACAAAAAATTGAACCTGATTTTGAGATTGGTGAAGAAGTAGCCGAAGAAATTAAGCTGGAAGATTTTGGGCGTCGTACCGTAATGATGGCTCGCCAAACACTAATTCAGAAAGTAAAAGATCTGGAGAAAGATATTCTATTTCAGAAGTACAAGGATTTGGTAGGCGAAATTATTGTTGGTGAGGTCTACCAAATTCTAAGCCGCGAGCTTTTGCTGATTGATGGTGAAGGCAACGAATTAATTATGCCTCGTTCGGAACAGATTCCGAAAGACCGGTTTCGCAAGGGCGAATCGGTACGGGCGATTGTTCACCGAGTAGAAATGGTGAATGGAAACCCGCGCATCATTATGTCGCGCACCTCCGAAAAGTTTCTGGAGCGTTTGTTTGAGATGGAAGTTCCCGAGGTGTACGACGGCCTGATTGAGATGAAGAATACTGTGCGTGAACCCGGCGAACGGGCCAAAGTAGCGGTAGCCTCTTACGATGACCGAATTGATCCGGTAGGAGCCTGCGTAGGAATGAAGGGCTCAAGAATTCACAGCATTGTGCGGGAGTTGCAGAACGAAAACATCGACGTAATTAACTTTACCGACAATTTGGAACTGTATATCACCCGCTCCTTAAGTCCAGCTAAAATTAGCTCTATCAAAATTGATGAAGATGAAAAGCGAGTATCAGTTTTCTTAAAGCCCGATCAGGTATCATTAGCCATTGGCCGAGGCGGTCAAAATATTAAACTTGCCAGTCGTTTGGTGGGTTATGAAATTGATGTGTTCCGCGAAACGCTTGGGCTAGAAGCCGATGAGGATGTTGATCTGGATGAATTTTCTGATGAAGTAGAAAGCTGGGTGATTGATGAGTTCAAAAAGATTGGGCTGGATACCGCCAAAAGTGTACTATCATTAACGAAAGAAGAGTTAGTGAGGCGTACCGATTTAGAAGAAGAAACGGTGGAGGATATCCTTTCTATCCTACGCCAGGAATTTGAATAAAATTTTACAAAACGCGAAAAATAACTCATATTTGAGTATGGTAGAAGAAAAAACGATGAGGCTTAGCCAAGTTGCCCGAAAATTCAACGTGGGACGTAACACCATCGTGGAATTTTTGAGCAAAAAAGGCTTTGATATAGATCGTAGTCCGAATGCAAAAATTCCAAAGGATCAGTACGATGTGCTAGCCAAGGAATTCGCCTCATCGGCTATGGATAAAGAAGAAGCGTCGGCGCTTACCATCGGTAGTCGGGAAGAGAATCAGATTATTGATGCTACTGGAAAACATACCCCGCCGGAGAAGCAAGACGAAGAGGAGCTGTTTATCAAAAAATTAGAGGCTGAGAAAGCCTCTCGGGAAGAAAAGCAGGTTACGGAAAGTACAGAGCCCCAGGAGGCTCCATCACCCCCTAAGAAGGAAGAAGAAACAGACAGTGTGGGCGCTCCTAAGCTACAGGGATTGAATGTATTAGGTAAGATTGACCTGGATGAGGTAAGCAGCAAGAAAAAGCCAAAGCCAGCTAAACAGAAAAAAGAGGCTGAGGAAGCTCCTAAGGTAGAAGCCGAAAAGGAAGAAGCTAGCCCGGCAGCAAAAGTTGAAGACGTAGCACCCAAAGAAGAGGTAGCACCTCCGGCGGTTCAGCCTAAGGATGAACCTGAGCCTCCTCAAGAGGAATCTAAGCCAACAGAAGAAGCTCCTGCTGCTGAAAATACTGAGGTACCTGAAGCGAAGGAGAAACCAGCCGAGCAGGCAGATGAAAAAGAGGCTGAGAAAACGGCGAATGAAGAACCGGAAAAGGCCAAAAAAGAAGAAGTTGAAGAGAAGAAAGAGCCGCAGGTAATTAAAGCCAAGGCTGACAAACTGCAGGGCTTAAACGTATTGGGTAAAATTGAATTGCCTTCTGAGCCTAAAAAGAAAGATAAAGCAACTCCGGTGGCATCTTCGGATGAGCGCAAGAAAAAGCGTAAGCGTCGCCGCCGTATCAAGGATGATAGCCGACCTAACACACAGCAAGGTGGAAGGCAGGATAATCGCCAGGGTGGAGGCCGACAAGATAATCGCCGAGGCGGCAGCAAGCGAGGTGGCGGTAAGAAGAAGGAGGAAATTTCCGATAAAGAGGTACAAGAGCAAATCAAAGAAACGCTGGCGCGCCTGAGCGGTGGTAACAAAAGACGAGGAAAAGCTCGTCAAGATCGTCGCAGAGATGCCCGAAAAGAACGGGAGGAACAGGCAATACAGGAGGCGCAGGAGCAACAAGCGCTGAAAGTAACTGAGTTTATCTCAGCCAACGATTTAGCATCGCTAATGAATGTGAGCGTAAACGAGGTGATTTCCACCTGTATGTCGCTCGGCATGTTTGTTTCCATTAACCAGCGATTAGATGCTGAAACGATTACCGTCATTGCTGATGAATTTGGTTTTGAGGTAGAATTCGTTGATGCTAAAGAAGAGATTGCTGTTGAGGTTAAAGAAGATAGTGCCGAGGATTTAGAGGATCGTGCGCCGATCGTAACAATTATGGGGCACGTTGACCACGGTAAAACATCCTTACTTGACTACATCCGTAGTTCTAAGGTAACCGAAGGCGAAGCTGGCGGAATTACTCAGCATATTGGAGCTTATGATGTAATGACCGAAAGTGGTAAACGCATTGCTTTCCTGGATACTCCGGGTCACGAAGCTTTTACTGCTATGCGAGCCAGAGGCGCCCAAGTAACTGACGTAGTAATTATTGTGGTAGCTGCCGATGATGCCGTAATGCCTCAAACTAAAGAGGCAATTAATCACGCTCAAGTAGCGGGAGTTCCCATTGTAATTGCGATCAATAAAATTGACCGTCCGAATGCTAACCCTGATAAAATTCGTGAAGAATTGTCGGGAGTTAATATTCTGGTAGAAGAATGGGGTGGAAAATATCAGAGCCAGGAAATATCAGCTAAAACTGGGCAGGGCGTTGATGAACTGTTAGAGAAAGTACTGCTCGAGTCAGAGCTACTGGAGTTAAAAGCTAATCCTGACCGCCCGGCGGCTGGAACGGTGATTGAAGCTACGCTCGACCGTGGTCGTGGCTACGTGACTACCCTTTTGGTAGAATCAGGTACCATGAAGATAGGTGACGTGATCTTAGCTGGTTCACAGTTTGGTAAAGTGAAAGCGATGTTTGATCACCGGGGCAAGAAGATGGAAAGAATTCCCCCCGCTACTCCGGTGCAGATGCTCGGTTTGGATGGAGCTCCACAAGCGGGTGACAAATTTAACGTGATGGAAACTGATCGGGAAGCTAGGGAGATTGCTACCAAGCGAGAGCAAATCCAGCGCGAACAGTCACTACGTACCAAAAAACATATTACGCTAGATGAAATTGGTCGTCGCTTAGCGATTGGCTCATTCCGTGAACTAAACGTTATTGTGAAGGGTGACGTAGATGGTTCGGTAGAGGCTTTATC